>JAOZPY010000214.1:0-1351 GCA_029932495.1 Desulfobacterales bacterium | reverse complement strand
GCCGGGGAATCATGCGGGTTTTGGTTTTTCCGGGTTCGGGATAACGGGTGAAAATGATCAGCCGTTTGCTGGATGTTTTGCCATTGCTGTTCAAGCTGGTGCATGCGCAGGCCGATGTCACCGTCGCCCTGGGGAAGGTAGGAAAATTGCGGACCCAGCCATTGGCGCATGCGGTTTTCATTGCCCCCGTCAAAGCGAATCTCAAGGGACAGCACGTGTGTTTTGGTGGTATCGTGCAGCCGGCTGACAAGGTGTTCGGTCATCTGTTGCTGGAGCGCAGCGGCCCCGGTTTCTCCCAGCCGGGGAATCATGCGGGTTTTGGTTTTTCCGGGTTCGGGATAACGGGTGAAAATAATCAGCCGGTTGCTGGATGTTTTGCCTTTGCTGTTCAAGATGGTGCGCTTTCAGATTTTGACGGTTTTATAAAAATCGCTTGTAAAAGGCTATAGACGATCGCATCATTGATGCCTATTTGCAACCGAAATGAAGGCGGACCAAATTTATAATATTCTAAAACTCAGGCCATAACCTTGTAATCGGTGTTCTGATGGTTATAATGCATGTTTCGGCCGGGTTTATAAAATGCCATAGAGGAACATACGTCAATCATGCCAAACTTGCTGACAAACGACAGCTTGCGCAATATTGCCATTATCGCCCACGTTGATCACGGCAAAACCACCCTGGTGGATGCCATGTTCCGTCAAAGCGGCCTGTTCAGGGATGACCAGCAAGTCGACGACCGGCTTATGGACACCATGGACCTGGAAAAAGAGCGCGGGATCACCATCTCCGCCAAGAACTGTTCCGTGGTGTGGAAGGGGATTCGTATCAATATCATCGATACCCCCGGCCATGCGGATTTCGGTGGTGAGGTGGAACGGGCCCTGTCCATGGCCGATGGGGCCATTTTGCTGGTGGACGCCTCGGAAGGGCCACTGCCCCAGACCCGCTTTGTGCTGAAAAAGGCTCTGGAAGCCGGTCTTCGAATCATCGTGGTCATCAACAAGATCGACCGCAAAGATGCCCGGGCGCCCGAGGTTCTTGATGAAATTTACGATTTGCTGATCGATATGGATGCCACCGATGAACAGCTTGAGTTTCCGGTGCTCTATGCCGTGGGCCGTGATGGCGTGGCCGTGCATGACCTGGATGAAAGGGGAAAGAACCTGCACGTGCTTTTTGATACCATTCTGGATACGATCCCCGGCCCCGCTCACGATCCTGACGCACCATTTCAGATGCTGGTGTCAGACCTGGGCTATTCGGATTATCTGGGGCGGCTGGCGGTGGGGAAAATATTTAACGGCACCGCCCGGTCCCGGGACAATCTGGTGTGTATCGGCGAAGA
>JAOZPY010000213.1 GCA_029932495.1 Desulfobacterales bacterium | reverse complement strand
CTGGAAATCGCCCTGGCCTGCGATATTTTGCTGATGGCCGATGACTGCGTGTGGGGCATGCCGGAATTGAAACTGGGAGCTGTTGCGGATCTGGGCGGAACCTCGCGGCTGTCACGGGTGCTGGGGGCCTTTCGGGCCATGGAGGTTTTTATGACTGCCCGCAACTACACTGCCCGCCAGGCCCTTGACTGGGGGCTGGTCAATTACCTGTATCCGCAGGCGGACCTTGTGCGGGAGGCCGAAACCCTGGCGCAGGACATCTGCGGCAGCGCTCCGCTGGCCGTGGGAGCGGCCAAAAAAATCATCAAACGCGGTGAAGGGGTGGATCTGATGACCCAGCTGGACATGGAAGCCAACCTGAACAGTATTTTGCTGCGGACCAAAGATTTTCAGGAAGGCATCACGGCCATGATGGAAAGACGGCCGGCGCAATGGAAAAAACGATAAGAGGAGGCGCGAATCGTGGCCCAGATAATTGCCGATCGAAGAGATATTGATTTTGTTCTTTACGAGCAGTTTAAAGTCGATGAACTCACAAATCACGATAGGTATGCGGAGTTTAACCGCAAAACTTTTGACCTGATCATCAGCGAAGCACGCAACCTGGCCGTCAAGGAGATATTGCCGACTTTTGCTGAAGGAGATCGCGAAGGGGCCCGGTTTGAAAACGGCCAGGTGAAGGTGCCGGCCTGTTATCACAGACCATACAAGCTGATGCGTGAAGGCGAGTGGACGGCAATGATCGCTGATCCCGAGCTTGGCGGGCAGGGCTTGCCGCGCAGCATCGCTCAGGCGGCTTCCGAATATTTTATCGGGGCCAATTATGCCTGTGCCCTGTATGCCGCCGTGGGGCATGCCGCCGGGGAGTTGATCGAATATTTTGGCACTGAAAAACAGAAGCAGATTTTTTTAAAAAAGATGTACACCGGCCAGTGGAGCGGCACCATGCAACTGACCGAACCCCAGGCCGGATCCGATGTGGGGGCGTTGACCACCACGGCGGTGAAAAATCCGGACGGCACATACACCCTGACGGGCAACAAGATTTTTATCACCGGCGGAGACCATGACCTGGCCGAAAACATCATTCATCCGGTGCTGGCGCGCATCGAAGGGGCCCCTAAAGGCACCCGGGGGATCTCGTTGTTTATCGTCCCCAAGATCTGGGTCAACGACGACGGCAGCCTGGGACAGCCCAACGACATCGTCTGCACGGGGATCGAAGAAAAATTGGGCATTCACGGCAGTGCCACCTGTGCCATGGCCCTGGGCAGCAAGGGAAAATGCCGGGGATGGTTGCTGGGAGAGGAAAACAAGGGTATGCGGGTGATGTTTCACATGATGAACGCCGCACGGCTGGCAGTGGGCCTCATCGGGATGATGTGCGGATCGGCGGCTTACCTGTATGCGGCCAACTATGCCAAGGAACGGTTGCAGGGAAGGGACCTGACCCGGATCGCCGATCAGGAAGCCCCCCAGGTTCCGATCATCCAGCACCCGGATGTGCGTCGCATGCTGCTGTGGATGAAAAGCCACGTGGATGGCATGCGCAGCCTCGCATACTATATTACCTGGTTGTTTGACCAGGAGGTATGCACGGACGATAAAGAAGAAAAAGCACGTTACCAGGGTCTGATCGATCTGCTTACCCCCGTATTCAAATCCTACTGCTCGGACCGCGGTTTTGATATCTGCGTGGAGGCTTTGCAGGTTTACGGCGGGTACGGTTACACCCAGGAGTATCCCGTGGAGCAGCTGTTGCGGGACTGCAAGATTGCCTCCATTTACGAGGGGACCAACGGCATCCAGGCCATGGATCTGCTGGGCCGCAAACTGGGCATGAAGGGCGGTGCGGTGGTGCTCGATTTTTTCCAGCAAATCCAGAAGACCACGGACGAGGCCGCCCGGATCGAATCCCTCAAGGCGTTGGCCACAAAACTGGATGAGGCCGTCAAGCGACTGGGGGAAGTGGCCATGCACCTGGGAACCACCGCCATGTCGCCGGACGTCAAGGCGGCCTTTGCATTCGCCAAACCGTTTCTGGATGTCTTCGGCGATGTATGCGTGGCCTGGATGCTCCTGTGGCGGGCGAACATTGCGGCTGCCCAGCTGGAAAAAGGGGCTAAAAGCAAAGATAAGGCTTTTTATGAAGGCCAGCTGCAAACAGCCAAATACTTCATCAACGCCATTGTGCCGATTACCATGGGCAAAATGGACGCCATTGCCGCCGGTGATCCGGCACCGATGGAAATTCCGGAAGCCGCATTCGGGGGCTGAATGATGAGCCGTGTTGCGCTTTGTGCGGCTTTGCGTGCACGGTGATTTTCATGGCCCGTAAAGGTCTTGCGCAGCCTGGGTCAAGTCAAGCTCGATGAGTTTTTCTTTCGAAGGCTTTCCGGTTTCCCAGTCCCAGCTGCGGTAGCTGTAATATTGTTTGAGCATCGTATCCATATCGGGCCGGCTGCCGTCAGAGGCGCCTTCCTGTAAAGGCTCCAGGCATATTTTTGGCAGCCCGTCGTGTTGCCGGGTAACTCCCAGCCGGTTGCTGATGGCCCGTTTGAGGTTCACCGACCGCTCGCCGGCTGCCAGCAGTTTATCCGGGTCATAGTCCCAGCCCGTGAGTGCATTCAACATTTCGCACAGTTGGGTGACCTGAATCGGAGAAAACTTACACAGCGCCAGGGCATCGTACATATCCTTGAAGCTCTGAAATTTGGCCGCGGGCTCTGCCTTGCCCTCGGAGGCCATGCGTTCGGAAGGCAGGATCATGTATTCCAACACCATGTTGCCCAGATCGATATTGTAATAATCCCCTTTCAGATGACAGGCGCCCCGGGGGCCGGTGGCATAGGAAAGCGCCTGTCCGTGAAAGGCCCTCGCATCATGCATGGGCATTTCCAGCCCCTTGACCTGGGCGGCTTCCCCTTCATCGCGGTCCAGTTCCCGGGCCATGGCCAGCGTTCCCTTGGACAGCAGAACGCCGATACCTTCTTGGTTGACGATTTTTTTCACCAGTTCCACCACCACCCGGCCGTCTCCCCAATTCAATTCCATCCCGACCTGCTGTGTGTCCAGCACACCCTGCTCGTAAAGATAAAAGGCATAGGCGATACAAACCCCGGCCGAGATGGTATCCAGACCGTGGGCGTTGCACAGGTGATTGGCCTCGACAATGGTATCCAGGTCGGTGTTCATGCACAGGGGCCCGAAAGCCATGGCCGTCTCATATTCGGGTCCGTCCACGTTAAGCCCCGGTTTGAAATCCACCAGTTCCCGGCCGCATCCGATCGGACATCCCCGGCAGGCGTAATTTGCCACCGAGTATTTCTGACGCAACGCTTGTCCCGTAACCCGGTCCACCGCAAATACACTTTTGGTGAAATATTTTGCCGGTGCATCGCCCAGTACCATGGCCATGTCGGTATACATCAGAGTCCCGTATTCGCGAAATGCCACTGAAACCAGGTTGCCGTTGATATCCTTGACAGCCTGTTTGGCAAGCTGCCCGATCTTGCCGCTGTCAGCCGGCTTTGGCCGCAGGTTGCCGCCGGCCGCCACGGCCTTCAGATTCTTGGAACCCATGAGCGCTCCCAGGCCGCATCGGCCTGCGGCCCGGCCCTTGTCATTGACGATACAGGCGTATCTGACCAGTTTTTCCCCGGCTGCGCCAATGCAGGCAACGCTGAGCTTGTCATCTTTGTTTTCTTCTTTGATCTGTTTCTGGGTCGCATAGGTATCCTGGCCCCACAAAGCGGCGGCATCCCGGATCTCGGCCTTTCCACCCGCAAGGTAAAGATAGACGGGGCCATCGGCCTTTCCCGTGATAACGATACCGTCCCAGCCCGAGCCTTTCAGCCGAAACGGGAACACGCCGCCGCTGGTGGCCTCCCCCCAAAAACCGGTTAAAGGCGAAATGCCGGCCACCGCGTAGCGGCTGACCATAGGCAGCGGTGAGCCGGTGAAGGGTCCAGTGGCCATGACCATCGGGTTTTCCGGTGCCAGCGGATCGGTACCCGGGCTCAAGCGATCATAGATCAAAGCAGCCGCCATGGTGGCGCCGCCGATGTATTTTTTGCAGAAATCCTCGGAAAGCGGTAGATCCCGGGTAGTCCGGTTGGTGAGATCTACTTCTAAAAATCGGCCGTGATAACCGTTCATGGCTTAACCCTCCTGATTAAAAATCGATGTCCTGGCCATCGTATGCATAGCGCATCATTTGTTCGCACTGTGCGATTGTAATGGGGCGCGGGCTGAGGTAACAGCTGATATCCCCGTAAGCCAGCTCGGCCAGCTTCGGCAGCTTGGCTTCAAAATCCTGGCGGTCAATCCCGAAATCCTTGAGCGCCAGCGGAATATTCAGCTCCGTCAGCAATTGCCGGGTTTTGGCCACCAATTTGGTCAGTCCCTCCTGAGCGTCGGCCGCTTGAATATCCAGCGCCTTGCAAAGGGTCAGGTGTTTGTCCGTCACCCGGGCGCAAAATTGCATGGAATGGGGAATAAAAAAGCCGACGCACAGGCCGTGATGCATATGAAACACCGCTCCCAGGGAATGACCCAGGCTGTGGGTAATATGGCAGCCACTCATGCCAAAGGCGATACCGGCGATATTGGCGGCCATAATCATCCGAAAGCGGGCCTCGCGGTCCTGACCGTTTTTATAAGCTTTGGGCAGCCACTTGAAAACCATTTCAGTGGCCCGCAATGCCAGCGGATCGGTGTAATCATTGCCCGAGGGCGCAATGGCGGCATCCATGGCATGGGCCAGGACGTCCACTCCGGTACCGGCGGTCAGCTTCGGCGGCATGGACAGGGTGAACTCCGGCGACAGGATGGCGACATCCGGTACCAGTTCATTGTGAGCAATGGGTATCTTACGGTCGGCGGCGTCATCGTGGAACACGGCCGCCCCGGTGCACTCGGAGCCTGTGCCGGCAGTGGTGGGCACCGCGGCCAGCATGGCTTTCTGGCGCAAATTGAGACTGTCAAGCGGGGACACCATACCGAGATCCGTCAAATCGGGCCGTTCATACAGGATCCAGGCCCCTTTGGACAAATCCATCACCGAGCCGCCGCCGACGGCCATGATAAGGTCCGGTTCGAATTGCTTGAGGACCTGGGCGCACTGAGCGACATTGTCCAGGGGCGCTTCCGGAAGGGTTTCGGCCCAGATCTGGGTTTCAAATCCCCCGGATTGCAGAAAATCCGCCACCTCCCGGGCATTGGGCTCGTTGAACGCGTCCGTGACCACAAAAGCCCTTTTTTTGCTGCAGCGATTGGCCAGCGCATCCATGGTGGACGGTCCAATCACCGGGCCTTTGGGGATGACGTTGAAACCGGCGTAAATTGTTGGGGTGGTAAAGATGGTGGTCAGGCCCCGGATGGACGACGAAAGGGCCAGTGGAACCAGCGCCTTTAGAGTTGGATCTTCAAACCAGTAGCTCATGGGC
>JAOZPY010000212.1 GCA_029932495.1 Desulfobacterales bacterium | reverse complement strand
CTTGAATTTTCGGTCATCGGCTGAAAAGGCAAAAACATGCCCGCAATACCCGGTGACATTGCCCCTGTTTTTGGGGTTGACAAAGAAAATCCGATTTTTTATATTCATTTATTCAAAAAGTGAACGTTTTTTATTTTTAATAACCAACCATTATTAAATATGGATATTTTGACAGAGTGTTGTTAACTGTTTGGATTTACAATTAATTTAAGCAGGAAACATTTCTGTTCTGCCTTCCTGGGCAAGACAGCGAAAGCAGAGCCGTGGCAGTATCAACCCTTAAATAAAGGAGGTCATGATGAAAAAGACTTTGTTCTGGATTTCAATCCTGATCGCGCTGGTTCTAATCCTGCCGTCGGCCGGCAGCGCTGCAAAGGTGCGTGGCGTCACCGACACTGAAGTGGTCATCGGCTGGACAACCCCGCTGTCTGGACCGGCCGCCCTGTGGGGGGTGACCGCTCTGGGCGGCAAAGCCTGGGCGGATTACATCAACGATCAAGGGGGGATTCACGGCCGCAAAATCAAGGTAATCTTGAAAGACGACGGATACAATCCGGCCCGGGCCATGGCCAACCTGCGGGAAATGAAAAGCCGGGTATTTGTCGTGTGCGGCCTGCTGGGCACGGCCATCGTGAATGTAACCAAAAATTTCTTCCCGCAAAACAACCTGCCGCTGATTACCGCCTACGGCGATGTCCGCATCTGGGCCCGGCAGCCCAAAAGCAAGTTAAAAAACGTCTTTATCACCTACCCGGACTACGAGGACGAAGCACAGTACCTGACCACCTGGGGAATTAAAAACCGTGGGGCCAAAAAAATCGTCATATTCTATCAAAACGACGACTACGGGAAAATGGGCCTGCAGGGTGTCAAAAAAGGCATCGCGGCCACCGGCGGCAGGGCCAAGCTCGTGGGAGCCGTCCCTTATGAGGTTACCGAGCGTTCCCTGAGCACCCATGCCCTCAAGCTCAAGGAAACCGGGGCGGATACCCTCGTGATGTATGCCGATCCCACCCATGCGGCCATCATCACCAAAACAATTGCCAAAGTCGGCTTCCATCCCAAGGTGCTGGCTACATTTACCCTGGCCGATGCCATCATGTATAGGATCGCCGGGCCGACCTGGGAAGGAACCTATGTCGGGCTTCCCGGCAACACCGGCCTGCCGGGATCGGACCCGGATGCCGACCGGGTCGCGAACATCCTGATCAAGTACAACCCCAAAATCAAGGGCAAAGAATATCTGGCCCTTTTTGGCGCCACTTCCATGATGCACCTGGTCGAGGGACTAAAAAACGCCGGGCGCAACCTGACACCCGAAACCCTGGTCAAAGGCATGGAAAAGATTAACGGCTGGAAAGCCGGGAACCTCGGTGCCCGGGTCACCTATGCGCCGGACCGGCACCATGGCAACAATGCGATTCGCATGGGCCAGGCCAAAGGCGGAAGGATCATCGCCCTGGAACCATATACCGTTTTCCAGCCCCGGTTTTAAGACGATGGCGTTACTGGAAATTGAGCAGCTGAACATCAGTTTCGGGGGCATCCGTGCCCTGCAGGGCGTTGATTTGAAGCTGGAGCCGGAAGAAATTTTAACGGTCATCGGGCCCAACGGGTCCGGCAAAACCACTCTTTTCAACTGTATCTCCGGTGTTTACCAGCCCGATGACGGACAAGTCCGGTTTGAAGGAGAGAGCCTGCTTGGGCTCTCTCCGGATTTTGTTGCCAAAAGAGGCATCGCCCGGACGTTTCAAAACCTGCGTCTTTTCCTGCACATGAGCGTCCTGGACAACCTGTTGCTGGGACGTCATATCCAATTTAAAAAAAATCCGCTGCACGCGTTTTTCAGGCTGCGGCGTGAAGAGCTGCGGCATCGCAGAATTGTAGAAGAAATCATTGAGTTTCTGGACCTGCAGGCCTGGCGGCAGACCCGGATATCAGACTGCCCGTACGGTATCCAGAAACGCTGTGAGATCGGCCGCGCCCTGGCCATGGAACCGCGCCTTCTTTTGCTGGATGAACCCATCGCCGGTTTAACTTCCGAAGAAAAAGATGAAACCGCCTACCACATCACCGAAATCCGGGGGCGGTATAAAACGGCCATTTTGCTGGTGGAACACGATCTTAAAATTGCATCCCGACTGGCCGACCGCATGGTTGCCTTCGAGCTGGGCCAGATCATCGCCCAGGGCACAGCGGAAGAGGTCCAGCGCTCACCGGCGGTTATCCAGGCCTATCTCGGTGATGAATGATAAGAATTCGGAAAGTGGAATGCGGAATGCGCAAGAAGGAAAGTACAAAATAATTAAAGGCACTTTTTTCCTTTTTACCCACTTCCGCATTCCGACCTCCGAATTCAGTCAATTCAGTGTAATCAAGATTACAACAGGCATTGAATGACCACTTTGGTTTACTGAATAAAGGAGAAATCTGGTTTGTCGCCTTTGCTGAAAATCGCTACTATTGAAACCCTTTACTATGATCGTATCTATGCGCTTCACGGGCTTTCGCTGGAAGTAAAGGAAAAAGAGATTTTTACCGTCCTGGGCCCTAACGGCGCCGGCAAAACCACCTTGCTGAAAACCATCGCCGGCCTGCTGAAGGATCAGCCCAAAAAGGGCACCATTGAATTTATGGGAAAACGCATCCACCGGCTGGCACCGGAGCGGGTGGCACGGCTGGGTATTGTCTATGTCCCTGAAGATCGCGGTCTGTTCCGGGAGCTGACCGTAAAAGAAAACCTGGAACTGGGCTGCTGGGGCCGTAAGGATTCGCATTTGAAAGAAGACTTCGAATTCATCTACGAGCTTTTCCCGATTCTCAAAGAACGCGCCGGGCAGGAATCAGAGACCCTTTCCGGCGGTGAGCAGCAGATGCTGGCCATGGCCCGGGCCATGCTGCGCCGACCGAAACTTCTGATGCTTGATGAACCATCTTTAGGGCTGGCGCCCAGGGTGGCGCGCCAGGTCTATGACGCCCTGCTGAAAATCAGCCAGGCCGGCACCACTATCCTGCTGGTAGAACAAAATGCCAGGCTGGCCCTGGGCATTGCCACTTTCGGCTATATCATGGAGTCCGGACGCATTGTTCTCGAAGGCACCGCCGAGGAACTCAAGGAAAATGAAGATGTTCAGGAGCTGTATCTCGGCTTGGGAAAAGAGACCCCCTCCCCCAAGGGGTGGCGGTTGTATAAAAAAAGGAGGACCTGGTAATGGGGATCGACGTCCCAACTTTCCCCCATCTTTTTTTTCGGCAGGTAAAGCACCTGGGCGAACGTGTCGCCCTGCGTCGCAAGGAATACGGTATCTGGAACCGTATCAGCTGGAATGAATATGGTCAGAGGGTCAATGAAACTGCCGCGGCCATGATCGCCCTCGGGCTGCAACATGGAGATCGCATTTCCATCCTGGGGGATAACCGTCCGGAATGGCTGATCTGCCACCTGGCGGCTATGAGCATTGGCTGTGTGACCTGCGGGATCTACCCGACATCAGCAGCCGAACAGGTCGCTTATGTTGTCGGCCACTCGGATGCAAAGCTGCTCTTTGTGGAAAATGAAGAGCAGGTGGATAAAGTGCTGCAAATCCAGTCTCAGCTGGATCTCAAACAAGTCGTGGTCTGGGATCCCAAGGGCCTGTGGGGGTTTACCAGCGAGGGCATAATTTTTTATGACAAATTTACCGCCCAAGGGAAATCCTATCTTGCTCAAAACCCCGCTTGCGTCAAACAGCGCCTGGACGCCATCAAGCCCGATGACACGGCCATGATGATTTACACCTCGGGCACCACCGGCCGGCCCAAGGGGGCCATGATTTCCCACCACAACATCATCAGCCTCACCGACGCTTTTTTAGAGGTCATCCCGACCTATGAAAACGACGAAATGCTTTCTTACCTGCCCCTGGCCCATATCTATGAGAATCTGGTATCGCTGTTTATGGCCATTACGGGAGGGGCCACCGTCAATTTCGTTGAAAGCATGGAAACGCTGCCCCTGAATCTGCGGGAAGTTTCGCCGACAATTTTTGCCAGTGTCCCACGCATCTGGGAAAAATTCATGTCCGGCATTGAAATCCGCATGTCGGACTCCACCTATCTGAAAAGAGCTCTTTACCGCCTGGCAATCAACACGGGTAAACGCTATGTCAGAGCCAAAAACGGCAGCCGCGGCCGGCGCCTGTGGAGCCTGCTGTATTGGCCCATGTATTGGCTCGTGTTATATCATTTGAGGCGGCAGCTGGGCCTTGAGCGCATCCGTTATGCGATGTGCGGAGCCGCACCGGCATCGCCGGAGCTTTTTGACTATTACAACGCCCTGGGCGTGCCCCTGCGCGAAGGCTACGGTCAAACTGAGTCCACGGGCGTTATCGCCATCCAGCACATTGATCGCCTGCGCCGGGGCTACGTGGGGGAACCCCTGCCCTGTGTGGAAGTCAAAATCGCCGCCGACGGGGAGATCTTGGCGCGGGGGCCCGGGGTTTTCAAGGGATATCACAAAAACCCCGAGCTGACGGCCGAAACCGTCAAAGACGGCTGGCTTTACACCGGCGATGTGGGTTCGCTGGACGACGGCTGGCTCAAAATCATGGACCGCAAAAAAGATATTATCATCACCGCGGGGGGTAAAAACATCACGCCGGCATTCATTGAAAACAAGTTGAAATTCAGCCCCTATATCCAAGATGCCGTTGTCATCGGCGACGGCCGCAAGTTCTTGTCGGCCCTCATCCTGATCGATGAAGACAATGTCACCAAGTATGCCCAGGACAACCGAATTCCCTTTACCACTTTTGCCGATTTGACCCGCAATGAAGAGGTGATCAAACTGATCAACAAGGAAGTCCAGCAGGTCAATAAAAACCTTTCCCGGGTGGAAGGCATTAAAAAATTCGCCTTGCTGCCCCGCCGCTTTTACGAAGAAGACGGGGATGTCACCCCCACCAAAAAAGTCAAGCGGGCCTTTCTGGAAAAGCGGTATGCCGACCTGATCGATCAACTATACAAGGGATAAACCGTCAATGGATCTGATTGAAAGTTATAAAGAAGAACTGCAGCTCATCCGCAAACCATGGACCCGAACCTATGTGGCTGCATTTGTTGTTTTTCTGCTCCTGCTGCCCTGGCTGGCTCCCGAGCACATCACTTATATCGTTACGATCATTTTTATTTACACGATCGGGGTGCAGGGCCAGAATCTGCTCATCGGCTACACCGGGCAGATTTCCTTTGGCCAGGCGGGGTTTCTGGCCATCGGCGCGTTTACCTTCGGCCATCTGAGCCAGCTCGGGGTCCCCTGGCCGATCGGGGTGCTGGCCGCCGGATTGATGACCGGATTGTTCGGCGTTCTGGTGGGCTTTCCGTCTCTGCGTCTCAAGGGGCCGTATCTGGCCATTGCCACCATGGGATTCGGCATTGCCGTCTACCAGGTTTTTGTCAACTCCGAACTGC
>JAOZPY010000211.1:2845-5469 GCA_029932495.1 Desulfobacterales bacterium | reverse complement strand
CCCATGCCGGGATAGGTCTTGAAAATCACCTGGGGCATGGGATCCAGGGCCAGGATCCGTTCGGGATTGTCATGGCCGCGAAATTCGCCGAAAATCGGGTAGTCCGCGAACTGCCGGTTGGCCAGCGCGTATGGCCGCGCATCGAAACGGTGGTGCCGTTTTTCCATGTCATCCACGGCCACGATTTTGTCCTGGGATTCAAGATAGGTCAGAAGGCGCAACGCGCCGGGGCCGGAACAGACAACATATTCAATGTGTTGCAGAATTTCCACCTGCCGGCCGGCCCCATCGGTGATCATGCGCGCGGATGCAACCGTCAAGGGCACAGCAGCAAAAAGCACGATACAGATAATTGCATAAATTGATGTGAAGGACCTATTTTTGCGCACTTTTCCTCTCTCCGCAAATTAAAAAAGCCACCAAAGATTATACTCCTTTGCTGGGAGTAATTGACCTTCGTGGCTTTAATGGATTAATTGTTTTTTGTTTTTGCGCGATCTCTGCCTTCAGGCAGATGTTACTATATTTTTATATAATCACAGCCGGAATTGTCAAGCCAAATTTGGTTGGACTGACCCATTCCCGATTCACTGTTTAGGATTCAGCGGCACCAAATTTTTATCTTGACAACATATCCGTGCTCTCATATGACGTAGTACGTTATATAAAAATGGCAGACTGAAATGGTTCATACCCGATGAATGAAAAAAAATTGTTGCGCATCAGTGAACTGTCAAACAGGGCCGGTGTGACCCCACGCACCGTGCGATTTTATATTCAGCAGGGGCTGCTGCCGAAGCCGGCGTACAAACGCAAAAACATGGCCCTGTATAACCCGAGGTGTGTCGACCAGATCCGGGCCATTAAAAAAGCGCAATCCGAACGATTCCTGCCCCTGGTGATCATCCGAAAAATGCTGGAGCAAAGCCGGTATGATTATTCGGTCCTGGAGCACGCTTCAGACCTTTCTGGCCAAAACCCTGCCACGATTTTAAAAACACAATCCCGCCCTAGTCAGCGCAAGCGGTCCCCGGTTCCGCCAGACGTGATCGCCTACCTTTCCCAAAAAAAGCTTATTCAACCGGCGAAAAATGGGCAAGACGGTTTGGTTTTTCCGGCAAATGACCGGCAGCTGTTGGAGCTGTTGTCCCTGTTCCATGAAAACGGCGCTGACTGGCGCTACTTGATGGCATCGCTGGATGGTATCCAGGCCCTGGTGGATAGAATTGTCGCCCTGGAGTTCAATGGCCTGATCAGCCTGATCATGAACAATCCCACGGAAGAATTTTATGATCTGATGGCCCTTGAAGAACAGACCCTGCAATCGGTGATTAACAGGGCCCGGCAAAATGCGCTCAAAAACCTGGTTGCCCGTTATAAAAAAGAACTGGACAATGCGTTTCTGGCCTCGGCCGATGAAGGGTTCGCCGTCCAGGCCGAAGCCATTGCACCGGATCTGCAGAATCTGGAAAAGCAGCTCAAGTCGCGTCCGGGCGACATTCGTCTGTTAAACGACCTCGCTCTCGGCTACAGCTGCATCGGTGATCTGGACCGTTCCTTGCGCTATTTACGTCGGATTAAAAAGACAGCCCCTGAGGACCTGGAGACACGGGTGCGATGGATATGGTACCGTCGCTTTTCCGGCCGATCGGGCACCCAGACCCGTTTGAAAAACCAGCTTCAAAATCTGGTACGGACCAACCCGGACTACCCTATCGGCCGGGCATTTATGGCCATCTGGTATGCCTTTGACATCCAGGATACGGATGATCCCGGCGAAACTTTCCGCCTGATGAACCTGTGCCTGCAGGAACTGAAGGCGGCCGAAAAACAGATGCCGGCAGATCTGCATCAAAAGGCCTTGATTCACTATATCAAGGGCCGGATTTACATGTATTTCCCCCCTTCGGCCGGCAACCTTGAAGACGGTCTGCAGGCCTTTGACTGGATTCAACAGCACCGCAAAACGCTTGACCAATATTATGCCGTCCAGAAGCCTTTCTTTCCAAAGTGGTTGTGGCCCAACCTCAATTATTTCCGGGGGATTTCACATATTCGCGTCGGCCGGCATCGGCAGGCCTATGGCCTTTTGCGCCAGGGCCGCAAATACAAATTGCAGCCGCCGTACCGTGAGCGTCTTGAAGCCGCCATCGAAACGGCCCGGACCGGCGACCCGTCGACAGCCGAAAAAATGCCGGAAAGAAACACCGGCTGATATGAAAAGGGAGAACGAAAATGAATGACCGCGCTTACTGGGACAAAAAAATGGCGACCATCAGTGCCGAGGAACTCGAAGCCCTGGAGACCGAAGCGCTGAGAAAGCAGCTGGCTTATGTATACGCAAAATCGCCGTTTTATAAAAAAAAATTCGACGATGCCGGCGTTGCTCCGGATGATTTTAAAAAACGGGACGATCTGCGAAGATTTCCCCTGACGACCAAAGATGACCTGCGCCATACCCAGGAGGAAGTGGGCGGATTGGGGGGGCACCAGTGTGCCCCGGTCGACAAGATCATCCGGGTGCAGGGCACCAGCGGAACCACCGGTCGGCCGCTGTACATCGGGCTGACCCGCAATGACGTGCATCAGTGGAACGAGCTGTTCGCCCGTCACGCCTGGACCGG
>JAOZPY010000211.1:0-2745 GCA_029932495.1 Desulfobacterales bacterium | reverse complement strand
ATGACTGACGGGGCCGAAGGCGAAATCGTGTTTACCACTATCAACCGGGAAGCCACGCCGGTAATCCGTTACCGCGTCAAGGACAAGGTGCGGGTCTACACCGAGCCGTGTGCCTGCGGAAGAACCGGATTTCGCTTTCATATCATCGGGCGCACGGATGAAATGATCAAAGTCAAGGGGGTGAACGTCTTTCCGGCGGCTGTCAAGGGCGTCATCCAGAGCTTCGTCCCCCGGGTCAGCGGAGAAATGCGCATCGTGCTGCCGCACCCGGGTCCGTCTTTTGGTGAAAATATCACGATTAAAGTGGAACGGGCGCAAGATCTCACCAATGATCAATTGGAGTCCCTGGCCGGGGAAATCCGCACGGCAATCCGTGAACAGCTGGTGTTTACCCCCCGAATTGAATGGGTGGCACCCGGCACGTTTGAAAAATCTCAGTATAAAATAGAATATTTTGAAAAAACCTACGAGAAATGATTGGAACCTGATGTAAACCAAAGAAAGGAAGAAGACGATGGAACAAAACTCAAACCTGACACGCGGATTGACTCTGGTCACGTTGTTCACGCTGATCACGGGCGCCATGGTGGGAATGGCCTGGGCCGTTCTGGCCAATGTTTTCATGTACCGCGCCGGACCGGCCATTGTTATTTCCCTTGCGGTGGCGGCCGTTTTGAGCATCTTTATCGGTCTTTGCTACGCGGAGCTGTGCTCGGCCATGCCCAAGGCCGGTGGTGAGTACATTTACGTCAAACGGGGAATGGGAAACTTTGCCGGGTTTATCGCCGGCTGGCTGCTGGTGCTGGCCTATGCTTCCATGATGCCCGGTGAATGCATCATTCTCGGCAAACTGTTAAACGGCATCAACCCCTCCTGGTCGCCGTCGTTGACCGGCGCGCTGATCGCTGTTTTTTTCACGGTGATCAACCTGATGGGGGTTAAAATTTCCGGGCGCATCCAATTTCTTTTCACCCTGATTTTGTTCGGCGGTATCCTGCTGTATTGTGCGGCGGCCATCCCCAAGCTGCAATGGGCAAATTACCAGCCTGTATTCGGCAAGGGCATCGGCGGCATTGCCATCATGATCCCCATTTCCATGCTCGGTTTCATGGGATTCGATATTTTGCCCCAGGCCGCCGAAGAGGTCAACGCACCGATTCGCAAGATGGTATTTCTGATTCCCCTTTCGATCCTGTTCGTGGCCTTTTTTTATTTCATTGTCAACCTGGCCAATGCCGGGCTCGAACCCTGGCAGAAGCTGGCCGCCAGCAAGGACAGCATCCCCATCATGGGTCCGGTAAAGATCGCCCTGGGTGAAAAAGGCGCCATGATTGTGATTGTGGCCGGCATTTGCGGCCTGTTGACCACCATGAATGCCTTTTTGCTGGGCGGCTCCCGGCTGCTGATGGCCATGGCCGCCGATGGCCAACTTCCATCGCCGCTGGCCTATGTCCACCCGAAATTTCGCACCCCATCGGTGGCGCTGATATTTCTGGGCCTGATCGGGGTGGCCGGCAGCTATATCAAAGAATTGATCGTCCTGTTCGACACCGCGTCAGCGGCGGTTTTGATCTGTTACTTTCTGGTTGCCCTCAGCGTGATCATGCTGCGTCGCAAGGAGCCGGGCATGGAAAGGCCCTATAAATTGTGGGGGTATCCGGTGGTTCCGATCCTGGCGATTGTGGCCGTCATCCCGACCTGGCTGATTTCCCTGACCCTGTTAACTCCCTGGGCTATGGGGGTCTTCTGGGGCTGGATCATATTGGGAGGTTTGTATTTTCTGCTGTTCAGAAAAAAAGGACCGGCAACCGACAAGGCTGCAACCTGATGCATTTTCAACTCAAAAAAATAAACACAAAAACCGGCCCTGGTAGGCTGACCATCGGGGCCGGATCAATAAAAAGCCCATGATCATGGGCAATCCATCTAACACGGTGAAATAAATGAAAAAAGAAGAAAACGATATCTATATCGACATTTGCGTCATCCCACCGTTGAAGGAAACCATCGAGGGCTTCGGGGACCCTTCCGGTCCCTTTGCCCGTTACAATGAAATGTATGCCGGACAGGCCGACATGTTAAGCCAAGTCAAAAAGGATCCGGTTGGTTTTCTGCTGGGACTGATGGATGACGCCGGCGTGGACGTGGCGGTTTTAACGGCCGAAGACGCTCAGAGCACCATGGGAATGATCACCCCCAATGATAAAGTGGCCGAGTTTGTCCAACAGGCCCCGGATCGGTTCGTGGGCATGGCGGCCGTCGATCCGCACAAGGGGATGCAGGCCCTGCGCGACCTGGAATATGCCCACCATGAACTGGGGATGAAGGCTCTGTGCCTGGAGCCCTGGCTGCATAAGATCAACAGCAATCACAAGCTGTATTATCCTATCTATGCCAAATGCGTCGAGCTCGGCATGCCGATCTGGATTCACACATCATTGAATTTTGTTCCCCAGCTCACCATGGATTTCGGGCGCCCCATTTATCTGGATGAGGTCGCCGGTCATTTTCCGGAGCTGCAGTTGATTGCCGGCCACGGCGGCTGGCCGTGGGTCAACGAAATGATGGCCGTGGCCTGGCGACATCCCAACGTCCACCTGGACATCTCCGCCATCCGTCCGCGTTATATCGCCAAACCGGATTCGGGCTGGGAAACGCTGATCTGTTACGGCAACAGCCTGTTGCAGGATCGGGTCCTGTTCGGCACCGCCTGGCCGGCCCAGGGGTTCAAGGAAAGCATCGAAG
>JAOZPY010000210.1 GCA_029932495.1 Desulfobacterales bacterium | reverse complement strand
TCCATTTCCACTTCGCTCATGGCGGTCGACAGCTCCCGCGGGAAGGTAACCGGCGTGAGAGGCTCGCCGTCCAGGTCCGAGCGTTGCATCAGCTTTTGAGTCGAAAAAACGCCGACGACTTTAAACGGCATACCCCAGAGGGTGACCACTGTGCCGTCCGGGTGCTGCGGGTTGATTCCCAGGGTCTGCGCCATGCGCCGGGGAAGTATCACCACCTGCCGCTCACCTTTTTGCAACCACCGACCGCCGACCAGGATTTTATCCAGGCCGGAAACCCGGCCCTCCTTGTAAGAAAGTCCGACCAGGCCCTGGGCTTCAAAGCGACGGCCGGCATAGCTGACCGGAATTCTGGGACTGCGGGTGCGGTCTTCATCTTCCAGCCAGACCCGCGGAACCGTTGTCCCCTTCCCGGCGAAAGTGTTGGCAATGACTTCCAGCGCTTCGGGCGGCAGGTCCCGCCAGTTGACGTTTTTCAGTAAAAACCCCTGGTAGGGGGCTTTGCTGTCATAAAGAATACGGGCATGGTGTCGAACGGACTTGGCTGAGGTAAAACTCATAATGGTAAAGGTCAAAATGATCAGGGTGATGCAGGTCAGGGCCGTGCGCAGGCGGCGGCGCCTTAAATTGCTCACTCCCAGCAAAAAGGCCGCCACAAAGGCTTTCCAGCGCCCGATCTGATCGGTCTGCAGGGTTTGGGCCCGGGACTGCAGCCGTGCCATTTCCCCTTCAAAGCGGAAAAAGATGATCAGGGTCACAATCAGGGAAAGCCCCATGATGAAAAAGGCCAGAATGACCACCATCGGGCTATAGGCCAGACGGAAAGCGGGATGGACATTGTAAATAATCGCAATCAGCAGCAATAAGATAACGCAAAAAGCGATGATGCGTTTGTAAATGTTGCTGTAGCAGAAAAGCAGGCGCTCCAGGCAAAAGGCGAAGGGGACAAAAAGGGCGATGTAAAACAGAACGCCGTAAAGGACATCTTTTTGTGTTTTTTCCACATCATCATATACGCGGCTGGCAAGCGCCCAGGACCAGGCGCTGGCCTCAAAGAATTTATCGTAGCGGCGGGAGGACAGTGACACTTCGGCCGTTTTGAGCTCGGTGACGCCTTCCTGCTGCAATTTGCGAATTTGTTCATTGAAAATCCCGCGTTTTTCAAGATTGGCAATGCGCGGGGCCAGCAGGGTCCACATATCCTTGGCCACACGGTATTGGCTGTGGTATAAAATCGGCCATTTTTCCGGTAAATAGCCGCTTCCCTGGGGATTGTCCGGGGTGTTGTTAAGTAAAATCAGTTTTTTGCGCAGCACGGAATCCGAAAGTGTCATTTTAAGGGGGGTCCCGGGCTCCAGAAAGACAGTGGTCAGATCGGATTGCCAGGTGTCCAGGCGGCTGTAAAAATAGCGCTGGGGATCGGCCTCCCGGCGGCCGTCAATGATTTTGCCCTTGGTCAGGTAACGAAATGTGCGTGGCTCCAGCAGATCAAATATCGTGATGCCTTCACAGGCAAACATGATCAGAGTGGTTTCCATTTTGCGGCGCAGCATTTTAACGCGATAGGCGGATTTGCCGGTCTGTTTTTTATCGATGGTCCAGACAATCCGGCCGGTGGAAGGATCAAAC
Organism: Desulfobacterales bacterium; assembly: GCA_029932495.1. GTDB lineage: Bacteria > Desulfobacterota > Desulfobacteria > Desulfobacterales > JAFDCJ01 > JAFDCJ01. The sequence goes on along the minus strand of JAOZPY010000210.1, from coordinate 3,859 downwards.
TTGTAGCCTTCGAAAATGACCTTGTGAAAGCTGTGTTTTTTGTCAGCCACCCCTTTGAGAAGAAATGTCCCCATGTGGTCGACCATGACATGAAAACGTGCCGGTCCCTGGTAGGCGAGAAAGACGGTGCCCGGTGCCGGCTGATCGGCAAACAGCTCGCCGTGCCGTAAAAACTTGGCTCGGCCGACAACGGCGGAAAATCCATTGCGCGGAAAAATGTCCGACGGCAGATTGGCTGCCCGGGTCAGATGCCCGATCATGGCGCTGACCACGGCACTTTGCCGGCGGGCATTGGCGGCGTCCACTTTTTGAGGCGTATCGAAAGGGGTGCCCCACATCGCCCGGGCGTCGTTGGTGGTGACAAAGGTGACACCGTGGTAGCCGGCCAGGGCGGTGACTTCTCCGCCCAGGGGCGGGTGATCGAGAAAATAGCTTTGCCAGGAGCGTTTGCGGCTGGGCCGCAGGGTGTCTTTGAATACGCCGGCAAGTGCAGGAGATTTTGCAAGTGCTTGCGCTCCGGTTCGCAGAGCTTGATAAAAACGGCTGTAAGCGGCAACGCGGTTGATCCGGGGGCGGAAAGGATACATCCAGCCGTAATTAAAGGCACCGAAGCCGTCACCATGGCTGGAAAGGTGCAGCGACACGGCGGCCACCAGGTCATGGGTTTTGACCTGCCCGCGAAAATTGCGGGCGCTTTCAAGGTTGGCCAGTTCAAGTCTGGCGTCAGCCAGCACGGCTTTCTGGTCCGCGATGGTTCGGGGAAGCAGCTGGTTAAGCACCTGGCATTCTTCGGGCAGCAAATTGGTAAACTGTGGTTTCCACAGCAGTCGTCGCAGCAGCTGGCGCTTTGTTGCCAGTTGCTGTATCAAATCCTGGTTGGCCTGTTTTTTTTGCTGCATGCGCAGCCACATCAATCGGCGTGAAACCTTGTCAGCTTCGGTTTTAAGGCGCTCCACCATGGCTTTTTGCGCCAGATCCCGGGCCTCAGCATCGGTTCCAGTCGGCGCGTTGCTTTCGAAAGAAGCCTTTTCCAACGCAATAATGGTCTGCCGGGTTTTGCTGACCAGCGCTTTTAACTGTTTTCTCATTTTGCGCATGTCTTTAGACCGGGTCGACAGGCTCCAGACCAGCTCCCGCATGCCGGCCAGGGCCTGGGCATGTCCGGAAGTGGCCACCAACAGTACGGTTCGTTGTGGAGGGTTGGCTTTCAAGTTGCGGGCCAAGTCCAGCAAGGTGGCGATACCAACGGCTTCATCGGCCCCGGGCGACAGGCCGGCAATCCAGGCCCGGCTGTCGTAAAAAGCCGTGACCATCACCAGTTGCTCGGCAAGCTTTGGGTCGGTGCCGGGTACCAGACAAAAGATATTTTGTGCCGACACCCGCTGCCACGAGATTTGTGAAACCAGCTTTACCGGAGCAGCCACACGACCGCCGGGGGCGGTTTCAAAAGACCCGAAAAGATCCCGCAGTTGGGCCAGCGGCATCCAAAACCGTGGGAATTGAACCGGTGAAAGCTCAAACTTGTCTTCGAAAAGCATTTTGGACGAATTGCCCCGATCCACATAGATGAGGGCTCGGGCTCCCAGGTCAGCGGCATACAACCAGTTTTTTGCCGAATCGAGCTCCATCAGGATAATGGCGCCGGCAATGTCCTTGCCGTCAAAATCCCTGGGTTGTCCCTGGCCGACATATAGCAGGGGACCGGTGATTCCCGGCGCTGCAACGCTCTGCGGCGTGACGGCATTTCCCAGCAGCGGGCGGATGGTCACCCTGCGGTTAAGAGAGGGTGCCGTCAGCATACTTTGCCCGTTGCGGATCACGGGAACCGAAAAGCGCTGGGATTGGACGTTGTCAAAGCCCAGGCGGGCCAGCTGCTCTTTGATATAGGCCGCAGCGCTTTCGGCACCGGCCGATCCGGTACTGCGATCTGCATAGGAGGCCAGGGTGCGCACAACATCCATGAATTCAGCGGCCGGCGGGGTGCTTTTGCTCTGGGCAGCGGCAGCTGCGGGCAGCAGCGGGGAAAAGGCTGCCAGCAAAAGCAAAAGGCCATACAGCATTTTCCGGCTGCCAAAATATATATCCGGCTCTTTGGTGCCTGGTTTTTGTACCCTGGGGCATTGGTGGATTTTCATACCGCTAATCCCGTGATCCGATCTCGCCCACTGAGATCGACAGCTCTTCACGATTTTCAACCTTATCGATCAGACCGTCACGGATCCAGACCACCTGATCGGACACGTTTAGCATTTTGAAATCATGGGTGGCCGAGATGACCGTCACGTTTCTTTCCTGGCTCAGGTGCTTGAGCAGGGAGATGATTTCTTCCCCGGTGTTCAAGTCCAGATTGCCGGTGGGTTCATCGGCCAGGATGATGGCTGGATCGTTGGCCAGGGCCCGGGCAATGGCCACGCGTTGTTGCTGACCGCCGGAAAGCTCAAAAGGTTTATGGTGATAACGATCTCCCAGCCCCACCAGCTCCAGCAGCTGCATGCCTTTTTCCACGGCAGCATCGTTTTGCACGCCGGCAAAGATCATCGGCAGGGTGATGTTTTCCAGGGCGGTCATTACCTGGATGATGTTGAAGGTCTGGAAAATATAGCCGATCTTGCGGCATCGCAGCCAGGCCAGTTCATAAGCGTCCAGTTGGGCAATGTCAACTTCGTCAATAAAAACTTTGCCGGAAGTGGGTTTGTCCAGGCCGCCGATCATGTTAAACAGCGTGCTTTTCCCGGAACCCGAGGGCCCCATGATGGAAATGTAGTTGCCGCGGGCGATTTCAAGGTTGATACCCTTCAGGGCCTGGACATCCACTTTGCCAAGCTTGAATGTTTTGGTGACATTGGTTACACGGACAATGCTGCTGCTTTCTGCCATTAGTTTCTCCCGATTAGCTTACTGCTTTTTCCCTCTTCCACATTCCGACTTTTGCCTTTTCTTTTACTGTTCCACGCGCATGGCTTCCACTGGCTGCATCCTGGCGGCCACCAGGGCCGGGTATAAAACTCCCAGCAGACTCAGCCCGCAGCCCACCGCCGTGGCAACCAGAATGGAAAGGGCAAACCCGGACCAGGAAACAGCAGTGAACACCACCGTACCGAACCGCGCCCAGGCATTGAGCAGGGCAAAAAGAGCGCCGATGATCGCTCCCGCCCCGGCCCCTGCAATACCCTGCATGCCGGCTTCCAAAAAAAACAGCCGCAGGATAAACCGGTCCAGGGCGCCCAGACATTTCATGGTCCCGATTTCGCGAAAGCGTTCGGTCACTGCCATCAGCTGGGCGTTGACGATTCCCACCACGCATACCACCAGGGATAAAATCACGATCCAACGCTGTTTGGGGCTGCTGTCGATGCGGGTGTCGGTGGGGCCGACATCGTAGCCGGAGCGAACCAGGGCCTGGCGTAAGGTTGGATTTCCGGTTGACAGAAGGCCATTGCCCACATCATTGGTCACGCTGACGAAACTGAGAAAAGAAACCGCCAGGACCAGGCTCAAGGTGGTAATCAGGGAGCGGAAAAAGCGGACTTTAATGCTTTTATAGGAAATCTGTATGGATTTGATGAAAGGAAGTACGACCTGCCTTTGCACCGTCTGCGATGTCCGATCGGTTTGCGAGGTGCTGGGCTTGTCGGTCATGGGCAAATCCTTTCATTGCCGAGGGTGAATCAGCACAAAGTGAAAAAAATTTTAGTGTCTATCGAAGGTGTGAATTGACCGGCGCATGGTATATTCTTCCAACCGGTATGAAACGATTTTTAAGCAGCGTGTCCCCTGTTTGGGACGAGGCCCGATTAACTGCTGACTTCAATCAGTCCCGTGCCACTCATCCCAAACAGGGGACACTGCGAAAATAAGG
>JAOZPY010000209.1 GCA_029932495.1 Desulfobacterales bacterium | reverse complement strand
CGGAATTGAAAAAACATTCATCAGGGCCAGATCGATGGCAGCCGGGGTTTTAAATTCCGGATCTGCGATGCGCAGAAGCAACAGCCCGGTGGATACGGTTCCTGTGACGGTGCCGTAAACAGCCACGGTGCGTTCCAGGTTGTACGACCAGATCCTTTTGCCCAGGTACACGACCACGAGAGTCGTGGCGGCCCCGCTGACAAGGGATATTACTGAAATGGGAAGAATGTATTGCCATACAATGGCCAATTGAATCGCCGTGACGGTGGCGACGATTAAAAAATCCACCGACCATCCGGTCACCCGTCGCTGAATACCGGGATCGATCAGATGCTCAATTCCAAGCGCTGTCATTATCCGTCGAATCCCCAGTGCAATCGCCAGCCCGAATATAAAGAAAAATCCCCACATGATAGCCGCCACGTCGGCCGGCACAATCAATCCGACATACTTGATAAAAAGATAGGCCAGCAGGTAAACGAGACCCACCAGGGCCGTCTGAAACGCCAGCGAATCCACATTGCCGGAATGAAACGGCAGCCGGCCGGCCACCTCTCTTTTTTGATCCTGCGGGATCAAGCCGATTGAAAAGCTGCGGGGCAGCTCGCCGGTTCCATGGGAGGTCAGGCCCTTGCGAATGCCCCAGTTTACCAGGGGAACCCCCACAAAAAACGCAAAGAAAAAACCAATGGCGGCAAAGGTGAGGCCGATAGTGGTGGCATGCTCGAAACCAAAGCCCTGCCACACCTTGCCCATTGACAGCGCCTGGCCCGGGCCCTCTTCAAAACCCAGGGGTGAAAAAAATCCGAAGGTCGGAAACAGCTTGATTCCTGCAAAACCAAACAGGGCCACAGTGCCGCCGCCAATAATTGCCTGCAGCGGAAAAACGGCCGACTGGGTCAACGCCATCCACAGCGGTGCTTTAAAGATGTCGGTTCGGGATTTGGCGCTACCGGGATGGTCGCTGTCCGGGGTCAGCCCGACTGAAATAAACGAAATATTAAAAAAATGGTAGGCAAACGTTTCCAGATCGGACACCGACAGGCGGATAATACCCGTATTCATCAGGATTAGACCCAAAAATCCACCAATCAGGCATCCGGGAATCAGAAAGTGCTGGAAAAATGAAACCCGGGCTCTTAAAAATACGCCGACAATCAGCATAATTCCCAAGCTGCTGAATACCAGCATGGAATCGAATGCAAAAGGGATATGCATTTTCGCCTCCCTGTCAGGATAATGTGCAAGGATAGTGGTCGGCTTTATAGCGGCCAGAAACTGTTGCCATTTGCCTTATCGTCATTCATCATCTTCCTCCATATGTTCAACACTCCGTTTTCATTCGATATTCGATATTCAAAAGTGGGCGGCTGAATCTGTTTCCTGCGGATTGAATTGGTAAACCCACAAAAAAAGCGTCTATTTTAGGACATCGAATCAAACAGATTCCCCAGCTTCCGTTCATACCAGCTTTCAAGATTAATACCACCAATAAAACCATTATGACCGCCGGAATCGTGAATGAACAGGCGTGTTTGATCATTTAGCTGAAGATTGTAAAAATCTTCCACCGGAATCAGGGGGTCATCGGCTGCGGTGATAACCGTGGTCGGTACAGACAGGCTGCTGATAGCATCTTCCAGAAGGGCATAGGTGGAAAAATATTCCGCCGCCGAACTGTAATCGCTGTATTTTTCCAGCAGATAATCGGTCATCTCTTCCATGGACCGCATGGACATCACCGCACTGAAGTCATAAAGCTCCGGAAACAGACGCTGCTTGACAGCCAGGGATTGACACCATTTTTTCAGAAAATATTTACGGATATAAAAAATCTGGTCGGCCCGCAAAGTGGATTTTGCCGGATTGAGCACCGGGCTGACAGCCACGGCGTGGCGCAGGTTGGCGATGGGGATTTGAGCCGTCTGACGCACAATGCGCAGCACAAAATTGCCCCCCAGTGAAAAGCCTGCCAGAAAAACCGGCAGTTGGTCGGCCTGGCGGGCGATCTGCTGGATCGCCTGGAACACTTCCTCCAGCAACACGGCGTAAAAGATGCCGGGGTTTAAATGGTGGCTGTTTCCGTGATCTCTGAAATTGAGCCTGAAAATATCATACCCGCGGTTATACAGTGTTTTTCCCGTACACTGCATATAGGTCGAATCGGCGCTGCCCTCCCAGCCGTGCAGCAGGATCACAAGGCCCCGGGGGGTGCCATCTATCCGGGGAGAATAAAAACCCTGCAGCCGGACGCCCGTGGGGGTGGTGACAACCAGCTGGCGCGCGGCTGCGCGCATCGGGTTTTGTCCCCAGGCACGAAAATGGCTGCTGGCCAGAATGGTTTGAACATGCGCATTGCGCAAATACCAGGCGGGTCGAAACACATCATCGGCATACATGCTTAACTTTCTCCGCGTTCAGAGCTGATTCCGGAAAAATCTCCAGCAGCCTGGTAAAACACCAGCTCCCATTGCCACGTGGCGGTGTCGTTCCGGACAATGTAAGTCGCATCGTCGTCTCCCCGGAGCTTGAAATAGCGATGGTCCGGTGACAGCCAGCGATCCAGCACTTCTTTGACCTCGACTTTGTAAGTGGTCATCAACAGGCACCGGGGGGTTTCCTCCCCGCGATAACCCGCATAGCATTCAACACTTATTTGCATGGCAACGAAGATACTTGGTCAGTTGTGTGTTGCCTGACGTTCGAATGCCAGCTGATTGAATTTCTCGGTGTTTCGGCGATCGAATTAAGCGGCAACGATTTTTCAAACATGGGTTTCATCTCAACTGCATAAAACTTTTTACTTTTTGTTTATTTTACTATATATTTAAAAACAAGCTTAAATTCAACCATCCGGCAAAAAGGAGTGTGATAATGGCGCTATTCGGCAAAAAAAAGACTCCGGGAGCCCCGGTGGCTGCAACACCGGCAAAAGCATCCGCCCCTCGCAAAGACATCACCTATTTCGGGAAAAACATGACCATCACCGGAAGCGTGTCCGGCGATGGTGATTTAATCATCCTGGGCGCTTTCGAGGGTAATTTTGATTTAAAGGGTCAGTTGAAAATCGCCCAGAATGCTGACATCAAGGGAGATATCAAAGCGGACGAAATAGCGGTTAACGGCCGCGTGGAAGGCACCGTCACCGCTCGCAACAAGATCCACCTGGACAGCACCGCACGGGTGAAAGGACATATGCACACCCCCAAAATATCGGTTCTGGAAGGCGCGGTTTTTGATGGAGATCTGCAAATGAGCGGCGGCAACCGACCGGAGGCGGCCAAAACAACCCCTGCCACCGTCTCACCGTCAAGGGACAAAACCCCGCCTTCCACGGCCCGAGCGTCAACATCCGCATTTACCACTGCCGACAAAAAATAAGGAGCGACCCCAATGTCAACTGGAAAATCTGCCGATTCAACATCGTTGTTAAGCAAGAACGTCAAAATAGAAGGTGAGATTCGCGGAGAGGAGAATTTTCACGTTGAAGGCCGCTTCAAAGGTGCCATCAAGTTAAACGGAGACGTTTTCATCGGCAACAGCGGTGTTGTGGAAGCCGACGTCGAGGCCAACAATGTGGTCATTCAGGGAGAGGTCCGGGGCAATGTCCTGGCCCGCAAGCAACTGGAGATCCAGCCCACGGGAAAGCTGTTTGGAGACTGCACTGCCCAGTCCATCGACATCAAGGAGGGCGCGTTATTTGAAGGCCGTTCGAAAATGCTCAAATCCAGCCCTGCGGCCGCTGCCCGCCCGGGGCATGGAAAATAAAAACGGCGACCTTGCAATCTAAGCCTTGCCACCATACCATACTTGCCAGATTGTCAAAAATCCCTTTTTATCATATCCGTAACGCTGCCATCCGGTAAAAACTGCAGCTCATGGCAGGGGGTGGCGTCTACCATTTTATTGAAAAAGTCCATGGTAAATTCCATGCCCGCTACGCTCCAGAAGGGTGGAAAGCAACAGGTCAGCAGACGGCGGACGGCTTCAGCCTTTCCCAGCGTTAGCAGCCTGTTGCGTTTTTGCTGGCGCAGAAAAAAAATGTGGGCCAGGGGGACGCCCGCCGGGGTGCCGAAACGAGCCTCACCGTGCCAGGGAGTTCCGAACATCTGGAATTTATTACCCCTACGACGTACAATGGTGCGGTCGTCGCTGAGCACCCGGGCATCTGGCTTCTGGTTCCAGAGCCGCGCCAGAGTGCTTTTGCCGGCACCGGATTCGCCCACGAACAGCAGTCCGGCGCCGTGTCGTTCGATACCGCAGGAATGAATGACCGCTCCCCTGCCCAGAGCCAGGTAGTGGATCAGCAACAGTTCCATGAGCGGACCGTCGAAAGGATTGGGCACGGATGCGCCTGGCTCCTGGGAGTACAGATCAGCGTTTTCCAGCTGAGGGGAAAAGGTCAGGGTGCTTCCAGGGACATCCAGCTGTTCAAAAACCTTCACAATGAACAAGTCATGGTACCTTGAAAGGGACCAAATCGGCGGGCTGGTAAAAATCGTTTTCAACCGGGGCAAATGAAGTGGCCCGGGGTGCAGGCGAAGCTGAATACTTATTTTACCATCCGTCATAAAGGGCAGATAAGCCGCTGGTACCGCTGGCAGATCGTTCGGGCTGTCCGCCTGAATACAAATCGTTAGGCCAGCGATTTTGATGCTAAGGGTGTTGGGCATGGGGCGGGGCAATGGCTTTTTCGATGATGAACGTTCAGTGCGCGCTGGACGTCCTTTCGGTTTTAAGAGCCCTGACTGTTGCAGGCGGTGCCCGTAGCACAGTTGGGAACACCGGGGCCAACGCTGCTGGTGGTCTTGCAGAAGCCCAGCACGGCGCACCGGGCATCCAGTTTGATTTTCGTTACCCGGGGCTTTTCGTATTTTTGCTTTTCTTTGTTTTCCATAAAGCCTTCTGGATTGCTGATTGGTTCGTTGGTTTGTTTATTGAACGGCGTCGATTTCTTCCAGCTGGTTGATAAAATCGCGCAGATCAGCCTGGGCCTGTTCGGAGGACACCTCAAATTTTCGGGTTAGCATCATTGCGATTTCATCCAGGGGTTTTTCGCCATCCAGCTGCTGCCAGATGAAGGCCCCAGTCGGATTCAGGTTGTAAATACTGCCCATGTCGCCGACGTTATCCCTGATGGGCACCAGGATGGTTTCGTTTTCAATCTGGCGAAAAACAAAGTTTTCATTTCGCTGATAATGCCGGTTCAATGATCCCATCGTTTTTTTTGCATTCGAACAACGCGTTGCTTTATAAACCTGTTTTTCCATGTACCCTGATTTTATACTTTAGCACAGGCCAACAAATACTGCAACATATCCTGGCTGCTTTCCGACGTTACATTATTTCTGTATTTGTCTTTTCCCCTTATCTTTGAGCGTTATCCTTTTTCCTTGCGAATTCGCGTCCCGGCGATCAACAGGATAGCTGCCGCAATCAGGATTAAAAGCAGGCTGGTGCCTCTGACGGGTGTTCGAGCGGTTTGG
>JAOZPY010000208.1 GCA_029932495.1 Desulfobacterales bacterium | reverse complement strand
GATAATTCAATTTTCCGGAAGCATTTAAAAATTCAATATGTTGCACCTGGGATTGATTTTCATCCAAAAAGATCTTTTCAATGATTCCCTGCCATCTTTTTTTTAAGATCAGCACCGGCACCCCGTGTTTGCCAGGGCTGTCGTCGATCAGCAACGCCTGCTGGTAATCACGCAGGGGGACCCGGCCGGCCATTAACGTCAGGATATCACTGACTTCGATCTCAACGCTGATGATGCGTTTCAGGCTGGCATCACGGGCGCGAAATTTTCTATATACCGGCGGGTTGCCCCGGGCTTCATAGTAATAAAGCCACTTGCCATCCGTTGCCATTTTGACGGCGGCAAACCCGGAAACCAGCACCACGATGCTCAGGCGGTCCGGCAGAGATCCGATCCACGCCAGACGCTGATTGATTTGCAGCCGGCCCTGCTGCCATATTTTAATTCTGCCAATCCCTTTGAAACTTTTTATCCCCTCGTTCTGGTTTTCCAGTCGGGTTAGCACAACCCGGGCTCGGACGGCCGCTTCATGTTCTTCGGGGGTCGGTTTCGGGCCCAGCACGGCACAGCCGGCCAGCATAACGATCGCCACTAAAACAAGGGCCCCACCCACCAGGCCCCTTTTCATGGTTTTGTTACAAATCATTTATTGTTGTCTGTGATGAAGGCTGCCCCGGATAGACACCGGCTGCACACAAGCCTCAGGTGCCATTTCGCTGCAGGCTTCGAATTTTTTTTTCCAGCTCTTTTTTACCGTCTTCTTTGACCTGCAGGGATTTTTTGTAGTATTTAAGGGCTTTTGGCTTGTTATTCAGTTTTAGATAGGCATCTCCCAGATGTTCCAGCATGGTGGGGTCATCCGGTACCAGTTCCACCGCTTTGCGCAAATACTTCAGGGCTGTTTTAAAGTCCCCTTTTTTATAAAAGACCCACCCCAGGCTGTCGGTGATGTAACCATCATTGGGCTTATATTTCAAAGCTTCCCGGATCAGGCGTTCTGCCTCATCAAGATTTTTTCCCAGATCCGCATAGGTATAACCAAGGTAATTCAGGGCACTGGCATGTCTCGGGTCCAGCTCAATCACCTTGCGCATTGCGGCCATGGAGGCTTCTTTTTTTTTCTGCTTGTCATAGACAACACCGAGCCGAAAATAATACCGGGGATTGTCAGGTTCCAGGGAAATGGCTTCCTGGAGGTACCGTTCAGCATTTTCGTAATCCTTGATTTCCTCATAGAATGTGCCCAGATAAAATTTAAAATCCGAATTGTCCGGGTCTTTTTCAACAGCGCTTTGCAGGTATTTGATGGCCTCGTTGTTTTTTTTCTCATCCTGGTAAATGTAAGCCACGTGGACGACGGCATCCTGGAAAAAGCGCGATTGCGGGATCACCTTTTTAAAATGGGCCACAGCCCTGGCGTAATCCTTGAGCCCATAATAGGCGATTCCCGCCAGGTGGTGGATATCCGGATTTTCCGGTGCGCCTTTCAACAATCCGTTAATGACCACCAGGGCATCTTCGTATTTTTTTTGATCCAGATAAAGTTGAATGGCGGTGACAACGACCTCAAACTCACTGGGGCTTCGCTGGCCCAAGCGCGTCAGCAACCGCTCAGCCTCCTGTCGGCGTCCCTGGCGCTGATAATAGAGGCCCAGTTCCATGCCCGCCCTTATATTGCCCGGATAATTGGTCAAAATTTCTTCATACATCCGGATGACATCCCGTGTTCGGCTCCTGGTTTTATATAGATCAATTAACTGAAATTTGGGTTCCAATCGATCAGGGGCCAGTTCGAGGGCCTTTTGAAACTCGCTTTCAGCTTCTTTGTCCCGGCCCTGCCGGGCATGAATTCTACCAAGAAAAAAATGGCCCGTATAAGAGGCGGGGAAAACTTTCACCTGGCGGCTAAAAATTTCCTGGGCTCGCTTTAAATCACCGGTCTGCAAGTATAGACCCCCCAGCAGGGAATAGACTTTTTCCTGTTTGGGGTCCAGACTGATCACTTTTTCATAGGCCGAAATGGCCTGCTGTTTTTCCTTGCGAACCTGCCGAATACCTCCATAGAGAATAAGGGATTTTACATCATCAGGATTTTTTGCCAGCAAATTTTCCAACACCTCGAGGGCATTCAGGTTTTCTTTGTTTTGCAAGTACACCGTGGCCAGTTCCCGCTGCAGATAGAGACTTTCCGGATCAAGTTCTATGGCCCGACGCAGCAAAACAACCGCTTTGTCCAGGTTTCCCTTTGCCCGTTGAATTTCAGCCGCAGTAAAATAATAATACTGGTTTCCAGGGGCTGAAATCACTCTAGCTGCCGACGGCTCCGGAAGACGCCGACTGGTTTGTGCGGCGCATCCAAAGACGATCAAAATTAGCGACAACAGAACTATACGCAGATAGCAATAACTTTTCATTGACGGGTGTCCAGATTCTTTTTAATGCAGATGATCCCGACTGGGGAAAAAACTGAACTCCGGTTTCGGCGGGCAGGGTGATGTCCGGGCTCAGTCACTAATTCCGTTTTCGGTGTAAGAGGCAAAATCGGGTATTTCCTTTTTAAAGAACTCTCTCATCTTTTTGATAATATTTTTTTCGACCTGCCGGACGCGCTCGCGTGAAATTCCATACCGGTCACCTATTTCCTGCAAGGTGACAGGATTGTCAGAAAAAATGCGCAGGTCAAATATTTCAATTTCACGCGGTGTCATCTTTTTTCTGAATTCTTCAATCTTGTTGTGCAACAGTACATCGATTTCTTTCTTTGAAACCTGATCCTCAATAGATTCGGTGTTCGTGCTTAAAAATTCGATGCGTTCGGTATCGGAATCTTCTTTCAGCGGAGCGTCCAGCGACACATCCCAGCCGTCCAGGCGCTGGTCCATATCCACAATCTCCCTTTCCGAGACGCCCAGCCTTTCCGAAAGCAATTTGGGCTTGGGATCAAATCCCAAATCAATCAATCTCTGTTTTTCCTTTTTAAGCTTGAAAAACAATTTGCGCTGCCCTTGGGTGGTCCCGATTTTCACCAGGCGCCAGTTGTCCATGATAAATTTCAGGATATAGGCCTTGATCCAGAAAGAGGCATAGTAGGAAAATTTGACATTTTTGTAAGGGTCGAACTTTTTCACCGCCTGCATCAGACCGATATTGCCTTCTTGGATAAGATCCAGCAAGTTCTGCATCCATACACGTTGAAACTCAAGGGCAATTTTTACCACCAGCCGCAGGTTGGATGTCACCAGCCTATAAGCCGCTTCCTTGTCACCGTATTCTTGAACCAGGATGCCAAGTTCTCTTTCCTGCTCCCGGGTCAGCAGTTTGTAGTTGCTTATTTCCGATAAATAGCGCTGGAGCGGGTCAAACTTGACCAGGGATTTTTCGGAAGTCTCAGCGGAAAACGGTTTCGGTTCATTCTTTACCGCCGCCGGTTCCTGAGCCGGTCTTTTTCTCGATCTTTTCTTTTTAGCGTGCTTTTTTTTCATGATTACAATTCAATTTAGCGGCAACAATCAACTCGGCGGCATCCGGTGTTGTCTGACTCCTGACGCCCTGCCGGCATGCCGCCGTTGCAGCATTGCTTCCAATTTCCTATGGACACCCGCGTCGAAATATGGTAGAAATCGAGTCCATACTGTCTGCTTGTGTGCGCCTGTAGCTCAGCTGGATAGAGCAACGGACTTCTAATCCGTAGGCCGCAGGTTCGAATCCTGCCAGGCGTACCAGACATGCGGGAACGTCGATCCGCCACGTATCAACATATTCAGCAATGTCGAGCATGTAAATAGAAGTCGGCCTGCTTGCGCAATGCCCGCGTTCAGCCGGCTTCAGTTCTTGTTTTTATCGATTTTGGCCTTATGATCACACTGTTCAAATTTGCCGCCGTTCTCATTGCTGCGGTATTGACCGGCAACTGGTTTTTAGCAGAAGTCCGCAAAGCGAAAATAAACCGCCAACCGTGGTATACGCCCTATCTGACCCCCCCGGGGCTGATTATCCTTGCCGCTCTATGCCTGCCGCTGGTTTTGTGGTTCAGCCAGCGATAGGCCAGGGGCTATGACGAGTCATCAAGACGCCGGCTCCCCGGGAACCTGTCAACCGTCAGCATGAACCGAAAAGGAAAATGGATAATAAAATCAACTAAAAAACCTATCATAATCAGCAGATACATTCCCGGTAGTTTAAAAGTATAAAACAGGCTCTTTTTTACCAGCGGATTCATGAAACTTTGTCGCTCCTGCTTGAAATTGGCACGTGTTCTAAAAAATTCTCAGCCAACGGCCCTCCAGCCGGCATTCTATCGAATAAGCGTTTGATAATATTTTACTCCAACCTTGTAACGCTCGGTATTGTTCCCGGACAATTTTCGGCACCATCGCACTTCTGCCAGATAACCGTCATAAAAGTCAGCGTCATCGGCATCCGGCAGAAAAGTTTCCAGCATGATGTAAATATCTGCTCCCGGTTCGATGGCGTTTGCGGACTCAAATCCCATGCCTCCTTTGCAATAGTTGCACATCCGGGCATTGAAAAACTGGTCGGAATCATGGTAGGCATACACAATCGGAGTGTCAAGCTCATGCCGTTCATACTCCCTTTTATTATCATAAAGCGTCACTCAAGCCTCCTTTGGGTTGGCATTGAATTAAAACGGTTTCCCATTCCAGGCGCTGAAAAACAGGGAGTCGCTGTTATATGAAGTTACAATAGATTTAGCGCTGTAAGATCGGCCTCCTGATGTCCGCTTGCCATATTCCGTTCTTCGGACCCCATATGCGATCCGTTAAAACCAGGGCATGAAAGCAAACCGCTGAAGATCGGATCTCAGGCAGACGGTTGTTCATTAACGGGTTATTATCAACTATCCTGGTTGCTGTGTCAAACAAAAAAACAAGGCTGCCGATAGCCTTAAGGTTTTCTGAGTTCAGCCGATATAGAGTTTACAGATCCCGTGCCACACAAAAAAATCGGGCATTTTGCATAACACAGGGCACCGGGGAAGCCTTCGGATGTGCAAACATACAACCCAGTGAAGGAGAAAGCGGTTATGGGCACCAACAACCTGTTTTTTTTAGAAAACCTGGAATGGTTTGATGAAACCGGCAAGGAACTGGTTCACCGTCTTCCGGAAGAGGGCTCCGGCGAAATCAAATACGGTGCCCAGCTGACAATTCGTGAAAGTCAGGCCGGTGTGTTTTATTACAAGGGCAAAGCAGTCGGTGTGTTCGGGGCGGGTCGCCACACGCTAAAAACAGCCAATATTCCCCTGTTGACCAAAATCGCCAGCATCCCCTGGGCGATGAACAGCCCTTTGAGGGCTGAGGTCTACTTTGTAAATCTGAAAACATTCACCGATTTGAAATGGGGTACCCGGGATCCGGTCGCATTCAAAGACAACGAACTGGGGCTTATCCGCCTGCGCGCCTTCGGTATTTTCAACCTTCAGGTGGTGCAGCCGGTGCTGTTTATCAACCGGCTGGTCGGCACCCAGGGGATGT
>JAOZPY010000207.1:2603-5502 GCA_029932495.1 Desulfobacterales bacterium | reverse complement strand
GTAAAATAAAAGGGGCCGAATTTTTGGCCCAGGGAACCCTGTATCCGGATGTCATTGAATCGATTTCAGCCTTCGGGGGCCCGACTTCCATCATTAAATCCCATCATAATGTCGGTGGGTTGCCTAAAAAAATGAAACTGTCCCTGATTGAGCCTTTAAAGTACCTGTTCAAGGATGAAGTTCGCGTGCTGGGCAAAACGCTGGGGCTTCCTGATGAGCTTGTCTGGCGCCAGCCCTTTCCCGGTCCGGGACTGGCCATCCGGATTATCGGTGAAATTACGCGCCAGCGCCTGGTCATCCTGCGCAATGTGGATGATCTTCTGCTTGATGAGATCAAAAAAGCCGGCTATTATAGAAAATTATGGCAGGCCTTTGCCGTACTTCTGCCTCTGAAAACCGTAGGCGTGATGGGAGACCGGCGGACTTATGAAAACATTGTAGCCATTCGCGCGGTAACCAGCAAAGATGCGATGACAGCCGACTGGGCTCGGCTGCCCCATCGCTTTCTGGGCCGGGTTTCCAACCGCATCATTAATGAAGTCAACGGTGTCAATCGGGTGGTCTATGACATCAGTTCCAAACCGCCCAGCACAATTGAATGGGAGTAACCGGCCATGAAGGAAAACGATCCTCCAGAATTTAAATTCAGCGCAGAAGAACCGGAAGCCGAAGAATTTATTGAAGAAGAAATGACAGACCTGCGGCTGGAAAAATTAAGCCACCGCATAACGCTGATCACCATTTTGTTGCCTTGCCTGCTTGCGGCTGCTGTCTATTTAGGCTACCGCGATTTAACCGGCAGGGTCAGCCGTACCCAGGATAGCGGCTCTATCGAAATTCAGAAACTTTCGCGGCAGATGGAAACCCTTTCCAAAGAATTCAATGAAAAACTGGTCAACTTTTCGACCACCCTTTCCGGCCGCGACCGGGAGCTTGTCTCCTCGATGTCAACCAAGTTGTCGGTTATCAACAAGACGGTAAAATCCCTTAAGTCGGATCTGCAAAAAACCCGGGACAGCGTTAAAAAGTTGGCAGCTCAAAAAGTTGATAAAAAGAGCCAGGCTGCAGCGATTGCCGCGATCAATGCCGAGCTGAAACCCCTTGCCCGGGATGTAAAGTCCATCTCCGATCTGCGCATTGACCTGAAAAACGCCCAAGCCCGAGTTGATAAACTCAGCCTTGATCTGGCTGCGCTGGTGGACGCTGACAAACAACTGCGAAAAAGCATTGATGAAATTAAATCTTCCGTGACGAACCTTTCCGGCCGAAAAATCGACCGGGACCTGATGGAGTTGGAACTGTTGAAACTTAAAAAACAGTGGCAGGTACTGTTGTTAAAAACCCAGGATAATCTTACCCGACGACTGGATGCCATCCAGAAACAAATCGACGGTATCAATAAAATCTCCCGTTTTCATAAAAAATCAATGAAATCCGCAACTAAAAAGACCCCTTCCTCCGGATCCAAATCAAAATCTACCGGTGCCGACACCAGCGGCATCGTTGAGCAGGATATTGTCGAATAGCCACTTCGAGAAAGCCTCCAGGTAACTGAATGCAAAAAGAGCATTTAAAAAAATTACTGGAAAACGTTTCCGAAGGAAGTCTTTCGGTGAAAGAGGCGACTGATCGCCTCCAGTACTCGGCTTACGAGGACATCGGCTACGCCCACATCGACCATCATCGCTCGTTGCGCAAAGGTTTTCCGGAGGTTATTTTCGGTGAGGGGAAAACCGCTGATCAGATCGCCGGCATCATGGATAAAATGCAAAATCAAGAAAATATCGTGCTGGTGACCCGCATTGACCGTAGAAAGGCTCAAAACCTGTGTTCACGCTTTCCTCGGGCCGTTTATCATCGTGATGCCCGGATGTTGGTATTGGAGCTTGCACCGGTGCATGTAAGCGGTAAGGGTCTGGTATTGGTAATTTCCGCCGGCACATCCGATATTCCGGTTGCACGCGAAGCTTACTTGACTGCCAAAATGATGGGAAATGAGGTCGAAACGGTTTTTGACGTGGGGGTGGCCGGAATTCACCGCCTGTTCAGCCATAAAGCCCTTATTGAGAGGGCCAATGTGCTGGTGGTAGTGGCTGGCATGGAAGGGGCCCTGCCCAGTGTGGTGGCCGGAATCGTCGACCGGCCGGTAATTGCCGTTCCCACCAGTGTGGGATACGGTGTCAGCCTCGGCGGCCTGACCGCCCTGTTTTCCATGCTCAACAGTTGCAGTTCCAATGTGGCAGTGGTCAACATCGACAACGGTTTCGGCGCCGGGTACATAGCCTCCATGATTAACCACCTATAGGCAAGCAGCCTCCAGCCAGAATCCATGCAGCTCGACCAGGCAATCAAAGCATTTGCGGAAAGTGAGAAAATCAAATCCGCTCTCATCTGGGCCACACAACTTGCCGAAATTTATGGCACCCTGGCGGAGCATGAAAAGCCAGGGGCCGAAAAAATGCTCAAAGCCCTGGTAGCCATGATTGACCATGAGATCCAACTTGCCAGGTCCCCTGCCCCCCACGAACTGTGGGCTGAAGCCCGTCAGGACGTGGATACCGCCATGGTGATGGTGTGTTCCGGAGTGGCCCATGAATCGGGCTATCATCTTACCCGGGCGCTGACGAAGGTTACCTCCATCGGCCAGCAAGCCATGGGTCTGCTGGTTGAAAAAGGCCTGCTTTAGCGAACCCTGTATCCCCATAACGAATCCACTTTGCTGCGGGAGGCTGCCATGACCTTGACTCAGCGAATTTTACTGGCCGCTGGCGTTATTATGCTTGACTCCGTTGTTTTTTTTCTGCCACTGACCGCTTTTTTTCTGGCCTACGTCATTCTTTACAACCCGCCTTGGTTTCGCAAATTTTTGCAGGCGTTGGGTCCCGCCTGAAATACTTTT
>JAOZPY010000207.1:0-2503 GCA_029932495.1 Desulfobacterales bacterium | reverse complement strand
ACACAACTTATTGATAACACTTGCCGGCTTTCTGAATACTCAAAGCTGCAAAGGAAAATGAAAAAGACAGGGCCATGTCCATGTCTTTTTTTCGCTGGACATCGGTGACCTCGTTTTTCTTTTTCCAGGCCTTGCCTGCGATCTCATAAGCGGATGCGCATTTTTCAATTGCATTGATGAAGCACGGATTCTTCTTTTTGCTGCTATTTTTCAGCATGCTGATTTCAGCTTTGGCAGTTCCCAAACGATCCATAAATTCGTTGTAGCTAATATTGGATTCGACACCTCGCTGAATTTCATCCAGAGAAACCAGAACTTTCGCTTCTTCGGGGGAAATTTTATCACCGCAGGCATAAAGAGTAATAAAAAAAGCTGCCAGAATAACCACCAGTAAGCTTCGCTGCATAGACCGCCATCCTTATTACAAAAAACATTATGTATTATTATAACCTATAGAGAAAAAATTGGCAAGCTGAATCCCCTAGTTGATGCGCCAGACCCCCGTTATTTAATGATTTGCAATCTCGTTCCAGATTTTTTCCATACTCTGCATAGGTATTTCATTGACATCAAAAAAAGGCTCGCGGGACTGCGGCACATATTCATCAAAAACCGAGTTGATACGTGCGATGAGTTTGTCCACTTCCAGATCATTGAGGATCTTGATCATCAGCAAATCATCTTTGATCTGCTGGGAATAAAAATTCAGCGTTTCATTGCCGGTTTGAAAATACTGGATTCTCTCCTCCAAGCGGGCAGTATATCCTTGCAGCAGCCGGATCAACTTAAGGTTAAATTCGATGCGCGCAACTTCCAGCGCTTGCCGGTAAGATTCGATCTGTCGACGCTCTTTTTCATCCAGAATTTCCTCTTTCAGCGTGGTAATCTTTTCGTTTAAAAGGTGGCACTTGTCTTTGGCAAGTGAAATTTTTTCCTTTAAAACCTGTTGCAAAGAAGAAATTTCGTTCAGTTTTTCATTAAGTCCGCTGGCTTTGTCCTTGCTGGCGCCGGCACTCATACAGCATAATAAAAAAATCACTGCCCCCGCCGTCCAGCTATAAATCAACGAAGTTTTCATATCCCCTTCCTTAACATTCCAACCGGATTTTACCCACGGCCGAAGCGAAAATTCGTTACCAGGAAAAAATAAATTGCCCTGATGTTAATCATTTCAGCCTGTGCTCCATTTCTTTGCGAACCGCGTCAGGCAAAAACAGTTTACCCCCGGAGGTCTCCCATAGCGCCAGATATTTTAAAACCTTTTGCCAGGCTTTGCTTTTGCCAGGTCGCAATCCCATCAACTCCAGTTGTTGACCGTTCCATTTCAGTAGCTCCTCGGCCACTTTTGGAGTAAAATCACTCAGTCCGTTTAGAGAAATCCACTTCCCCGGCCACTGAAACAGGTATCGAGCGACTTCCGGTGAAATCGTTCGCAAACCGTTGAGACAGATCCAGTCACCGCGCCATTTAAACAAATGCTTTGCGGCCGACTCCGACAGTTCCGGCAGATTGTTCAAAATCAATGCGGTCCCTTTCATTCTGGAAATGCACCGGGCGGCCTTGACGGAAACCTCACGCAATTGTGACAGCCGCTGGTAACGGCCCGAACAGAGCTCATCGGTAATCTCCAGGTCCTGCGCATGGGCCGGGCTTGATTCGACCGCTGATTTATGTCGGATAATTTTGTTCCAGGTCGATTTTAGCGCTGCCGGATTGTCGTCTGGTGGATTAACAGCAAGTTTTTCGGCCGTAGGCTGATATTTTTGTACGGCGGCCTCAAGGTGCCGACGGTGCCAGTCTAAATCAATCCCCGCAGCCACATCCAGCATCAGGATATCGAACCGGGCCCTGCGGATGAGAAAAAGCAGCCGTTCAGCACCGTAATCGATCCAGTGATAGGGCTTTTCAAGCTCGTCGATATAGGCTTGGCGGCGTTGAATTGTGCGCAGCTTAAATTCAATCTGTTTATCGCCAACAGCTTGGCCAAAGGTGCTAATTTTTTTCTTTTTAACCTCTTTTTCGACCCATTGCAGCATTCCGGGAATCGCGTGTCGATAGTGCAATTTGAGTTTGTAGATTTCCTCTTTTTTATCCAACAGACTGCTGTGCAGCTGCATGGCCTCATTGATGGCTACCTGCAATTTTTGCTCTTTGCCGGAAGGTGTCGGCTCGGGTGTGGATTCCCGGAGTTTTGTTGCCGGCGTGGAGGTGGGCGAAATTTTCGAGGCTGCAGGCGGCTTTGAACGTTTCTCCCTAACAACGGAGAGCTGTGGATACAGGATGTAACCGCCAATGGTCAAGGCCCCAAGCACACCGGCGATTATATAGTTGAACCGCAATTTTCTTTTTGGCGGCTCCGGTGTTTCCCCGGATGTGCGCTGTTCTATATTGTTTTCATTTTCTGCTGCTATTTTTTCCGGCGGATCCGGCTGCTTTGTCGTGGAATCTTGTTTTCCAGCATTCTTTGCGGTATCTGACTCCGACGAATGGGCTTTGCTTTCGA
>JAOZPY010000206.1 GCA_029932495.1 Desulfobacterales bacterium | reverse complement strand
AAGCCGGCGGCGGATTTTGCGGATCTGGTCCAGCGGCTGGGGCTGGCAACCAATGCCTTTGGATTTTTAAGCACCGATTTTGACGAGCCGGTCGCGACTTCCCGGGAGGGAATTTATGTTTGCGGCGGCATCGAAGCGCCCAAGGATATTCCCGAGACCGTCATCCAGGCCGGGGCAGCCGCCGCGCAGGTATCGATGCTGCTCAATGAGGCCCGTCATACGGCCACTATCCGTGCCATGCAGCCGGAGGAAAAGCCGGTGGACCCCCAGCCCCGGGTGGGGGTTTTTGTCTGCCACTGCGGGACCAACATCGCCGGCGTGGTTGCCATCGAGCAGGTGCTGGACTATGTGAAAACGCTTCCCCGGGTGGCCTATGCCACGGATTTTATGTTTACCTGCTCTACGGAAACCCAGCAGACCATCATTAACACGATCCAGCAGCACCGCTTAAACCGTGTGGTGGTGGCGGCCTGTTCACCGAAAACCCATGAACCCCTGTTCCAGGACACCCTGCGCCAGGCGGGACTGAATCCTTATCTGTTTGAGCTGGCCAGTATCCGCGAGCAGTGTTCCTGGGTTCACGGCAATCAGCCCGCCGTGGCCACTGAAAAGTCCAAAGATATCATCCGTGCGGCCGTTGCCCGGGCCGTTCATCTGGAACCCCTTGTTGACAACAGTTACCCGGTGGTCAACGAGGCGATGGTGATCGGCGGGGGGATCAGTGGCATGGCGGCGGCACTGAGCATTGCAGATCAGGGAATGGCGGTGCACCTGGTGGAAAAAAGCGGGCGTCTGGGCGGGTTTGCCAAAAACCTCACCGAGACCCTGGAGGGGGAATCACCCCATAAAACCCTGCGTTTTTTTGAAGAACGGGTCAGCCGGCATCCAAATATTTCCGTTTACCTGCAAAGTGAGTTGACGGCTCACACAGGCCAAATGGGTGCTTTCGAGGGCACCATCGCCACGGCGGACGGCGGCCATCCGGTTCGCTACGGGGCGGTGGTCGTGGCCACCGGCGGTCAGGCTTACGAGCCGTGCGAATATCGATACGGCACCGACGCACGGGTCTGCACCCAGGTGGAACTGGCGCGGCGCATCAGCCGGGAGCCGCGCTGGGCGCAGCAATTGGGCCGAGTGGCGATGATTCAGTGCGTGGGTTCGCGCAATGAGCAGTTTTCTTTCTGCAGCCGGGTGTGCTGCTCGGCGGCTGTTAAAAACAGCATCCGGATCAAAGAACTGAACCCGGAGGCCCAGGTCATCGTACTTTACCGCGATATTCGCACTTTCGGTTTTAAAGAGCTTTACTATCTTCAAGCTCGCCGCATGGGGGTCCTGTTTTTCCGCTATATCCCCGAAGACAGCCCCCGGGTTTTCGATGAAAACGGCACCCTGGTGGTGGATTTTACCGATCGCAGCTCGCAGCAGGATTTTCGTGTAAAGCCGGATCTGGTCGTGCTCAGCAGTGGCATCCGGCCGAACCCGGACGCCGACCGGCTGGCCCGGCTTCTCAAGCTCGCCCGCGGTCAGCAGGGGTTTTTCTTGGAAGCCCACGTCAAGTTAAAGCCGGTTGAGTTTGCTTCCGCCGGAATCTTTTTGGCAGGCCTGGCCCACAGTCCGCGTTTTATCGAGGAAAGCATTACCATGGCCAAAAGCGCGGCCCAGCAGGCTTTGAAAATACTGTGCCGGGAACAGATGACCACCGCGGCCACGGTGGCCGAAGTGGATCCCGACAAGTGCGCCGCCTGCCTGCTTTGCGTGCGGGAATGTCCCTTCAATGCCCCGTTTATCAATGCAGACGGGGTGTCCGAGATCCCGGCGTCAGCCTGCCGGGGCTGCGGCATCTGCGTGGCGGAATGCCCGGCGCAGGCAATTACCTTGAAGCACAGCACCGATGAGCAGCTTACGGCCAAGATCGATGCACTGCTGGAAGACGCTTTGAGCTAACCTTAAAGGGGCACTTAATATCAGCACCGACACGTCCAGGAGATTTGGCAATGCTTACAATTGACGACTTGAGAAAAACCGCCGAAACATGTGTGGCCGAAGAACCCGCACGGCTGGAATCGGATGGCTGGTGGCAGCCTCCGCTGCTGGCCGCCGCCCCGGTGGATTCCCGGTTTGATCAACTGCCGCACATTGCTGCCGCCGATCATTTGCGTCCCACCGATCTTCTGCCCACCGCACGTTCGGTGATCGTGTTTTACATCCCGTTTAAACCGCAGCTGGTCCAGGAAAACAAGCCAGGACAGCGTCCCTGCCGCAACTGGGGTCTGGCCTATGTTCAGACCAATGAACTCATCGGGCGGGTCAGCCTGGCCATCAGGGATTTGCTGGCGGCAGCCGGGTTTCGGTCCGGCCTGACACCGGCGACCCACAACTTTGACCCGGTGCGACTGATGGCGCGCTGGTCCCACAAACATTTGGCCTACCTGGTGAACCTGGGCCGCTTCGGCGTGCACCACCTGCTGATTACACCGGCGGGATGTACCGGCCGGCTGGGAAGCCTGGTCACCGAAGCCGAGTTAGGCGAGCATCCGCTGATGGATACCGCTGAGGCGTGCCTGCTTAAAGCGGGAATGCAATGTGGCCAGTGCATCGAAGCCTGCCCGGTGGATGCGCTGTCCGCAGACGATTTTGACCGGAACCGCTGCTGGCAGCGCCTCAATGAGAATTACCAGGTGCTGGATTGCTTTGCTGATCTGCCGGCGTCCACCGATGTCTGCGGCAAGTGCACCGCGCTGATGCCCTGCAGCTTTAAAAATCCCGTCGACCAGTTGTGAGTCTCAAACTAGCTGGATTTTACACCTTTGAAAAGCTAATTTAGTCCCAGGTACCCATGCGGATCGGCCATGAAATCCCGGTAGATACGGTAGAGATCGGTGTCCTCGTATTTGATCGCTTTGACCGGGCTTTCGTCAAAATTCAGGATGGCAGCGTCCCGGCAGGCCAGCAAGATCGGGGAATGGGTGGCAATGATAAACTGGGCCAGGCCGGTGCGGCTAAGGTCCTCCAGCAATTTGAGCAATTCCAGCTGGCTTTTGGGTGACAGGGCGGTTTCGGGTTCATCCAGAAAATAGATGCCCTTGATCTTGAAGCGTGACGTGAAAAAAGCCATCAGCGATTGGCCGTGGGATTGGGACATCAATGATTTTCCGCCCATGTAATCGATGAGGCCCGGATCCATGGTCAGCCATTCATCCCAGAGCTGGGCGAAATTCTGAAAAATGTGGGATCCGAAAAAGGAGCCCGGCACCCGTTTGTCACGCCACTGGACGTCGAGGGCACGGTGCAGGTCTTTTTCGTAAGGGCTGGCCTTGTAGCGTGCCCGCTGCATGCCCTGCCACATCATGATTCCGCATTTGCGGGTGATGGCGTCCAGCAGGGTGGATTTGCCGGATCCGTTTTCACCGATGAAAAAGGTGACCGGGCAATCAAAGCGCAGGGTTCGGGTGGTGCGCAGGATGTCCAGATTAAACGGATAGTGCTCGGTGGTCGGGTAGCGCTCGGGGTGCAGGTCTATTTGTTTAAGATGCATGTGAAAATCTTTCGTTGTGGGCGCCGCGTCCGGCAAAAAGGCGATGTCAGCTGCCGAGGCAAGTCCGGCAGAACAAAACAGAGCCGTTTTGGATCATGGGCGCTTACTTTTTGGTTTTTTTGGATTTGGCCGGCGTTGACGGTTTGTCCGCAACCGCATCGTAACTGTATTTGATTTTCCGGTACTTGGAGCGAAAGCGGTTGACTTCCTCTTTGACCGTCTTTCTATCGATCACGCACTCCTTGATCAGCTCGGCGATGCGGCCCATCTCCTGTTCTCCCATGCCGAAGCGGGTCATTTCCTGAACCCCGATGCGGATGCCTTCGGGGTGGGCATGGTGGTTGAGCGGCTCGTGGGGCAGCATGTTCATGTTCAGGATAATGTCGTTGAGTTCCAGCAGTCGGGAAATTTTTTCCCCGCCGTGGAAGGCACTCACGTTGACAGCGACCTGGTGCGTTTGGGTGTAGCCGAAATCCTTGCCCTGCACGTCAAATCCGAGCCGATCCAGCTCGGCGGCCAGTGCCTGGGCGTTTTTGATGGTTTCTTCGGCATACTGCTCGCCGAATTCCATCATCTCAAAGGTGGCAATGGCCATCTGGGCCAGGGTGTCCAGATGATGGTTGCTCGAAGATCCCGGAAAGGCGCCGCGGTCGATTTTACGCCAGTCGTTGTCTTCCATGTTGCTCAGGACGATTCCCCGCTGGCTGCCGAAATAGGTTTTGTGGGTGCTGGCGGTCATCAGAAAAGCGCCCTCCTGCAACGGCCGTTGAAACTGTTTGCCGGCGATCAGGCCCAGCACGTGGGCCGCATCATAGAGGATGCGTACCTTGTAAGTGTTGCAGGCCGCGGCAATTTCAGCCACTGGCTCGGGAAACAGAAAAAGACTTTTGCCCAGCACAATTACTGTCGGGCGCGTTTTTTCTATCAGGTAAATGGTCTTGTCCACGTCCATGTGATAGCCGTCCGGGGTGACCGGGATATCGATGATGTTGCGGGTGAATTTACCGATGGAGCCTTCCCGATGATGGCTGATGTGGCCGCCGGCCGGCGTTGAGTTAACCAGCACCACGTCTCCGGGTTTGACGAAATGGCTGAAAACCGCTTCGTTGGCGTTGGTGCCGCTGATGGAGCGCACCTCGGCATGGGTGCACTGGAAAAGAACTTTTAAATTCGCCGTGAGTTTGCTCTCGATTTCATCAATGAAAGCGGTCCCCCGGTAATAGCGTTCTCCCGGGTGCCCCTCGGCGTATCGATGGGCAAAATCCGAGCCGGCTTGGCTTCTGGCGCGGTGGCTTAACACGTTTTCACTGGCGATCAGATTGATGCATTTGTCGCGCCAGCGGTTCTGGTTGTGGATCAACTGCTCGATCTCGGATATTCTTTTTTCGTACATGCTGGTCAATCTCCCTTCATTTTTAACATCTGGCCGTTAGTTTTAAAATGGTTGTCACCGGGTTCAGCCGCTGAGGGCTGCCCGGATTCTGGTCATGGCTTTTTGAACATTTTCAAAGCTGTTAAAGGCGCTGATACGAATGTATCCCTGCCCGCAGCGTCCGAAGCCGGCTCCCGGGGTGCAGACCACCCCGGCTTTTTCCAGCAGCCGGTCAAAAAATTCCCAGGAATCGCTGCCGCCGGCCACCCAGATGTAGGGTGAATTCTCCCCACCGATGCACTCAAATCCCAGGGCCGACATTTCTTGCCAGATCAGTGCGGCATTTTTAAGGTAGTAATCGATCAATTCTTTTGTTTGCACTTTGCCCTGTGGACTGTAGGCAGCCTCGGCCGCCCGTTGAACCGGGTAGGAAACGCCGTTAAACTTGGTCGACTGGCGGCGGTACCACAGCGCGTGCAGGGACTGCTTTTGCCCGTCTGCGCTGTAGGCCATGCAGGTTTTGGGCACCACCGTAAAGGCACAGCGGGTGCCGGTAAATCCGGCGGTTTTGGAAAAACTGCGAAATTCCACCGCCACCTCCCGGGCGCCTTCAA
>JAOZPY010000205.1 GCA_029932495.1 Desulfobacterales bacterium | reverse complement strand
TCCAGCCAGTTCAGCGGCGGCCGGTTAATAGTCAGGAAAGCCGCTCCATCCTTCACTTCGTAGGTAACAAATTGATATTCAGCCATGTTTTTCTCCCATCTGCTCAAATCTTGGCACGATATTTCCACATCCTTATGTACCGTTTCCTTAAATATACTGGCCGCCATCAACCTTAATCACTTCCCCGGTAATGTGACCAGCGGCATCTGAAGCCAGGAAGGCGACCAGATTGGCCACGTCTTCCGGCTTGCCGGCTTTTTTCAAAACGCCCTCGTTAATGGCAATCTGCTTGAAATCATCGGGCATCGCCTCACCCATCTCGGTAAGGATAAAGCCGGGGGCCACTGAATTGCTGGTCACCAGGTATTTGCCCAAGTCCTTGGCGGCGGCCTTGGTCAAGCCAATTACGCCACCCTTGGCAGCCGAATAGTTGGTCTGCCCGAACTTGCCCCGCAGGCCGTTGATGGAGGTAATGGTAATGATGCGCCCATACTTCTGCTCCCTGAAGGTGGGAGCCGTGGCCCGGATAAAATTGAAGGTTCCAGTCAAATCCACATCAATGACCTTCTGCCACTGCTCCGGAGTCATCTTCCAGATAACGCCGTCCCAGTTCATCCCGGCACTGGTAACGATAATGTGTACGGTGCCCCAGGTTTTCTTGACTGTTTCCACCATTTTTTCGGCGTCGGCAAAGCTGGAGACATCCGCCTGGAAAGCCAGGGCATCACTGCCGGCTGCCTTGATGTCCGCCACCACTTCTTCAGCCTTGTCGGCACTCTTGTTGTAATTCACTGCCACTTTGGCCCCCAAACGTCCGAGAAGCCTGGCGATATCGGCGCCGATCCCCCGGCTGCCGCCGGTAACGATGGCTACTTTTCCCGTCAAATCAATCATGATACACCTCTTTTTATTTTTTCCGTTTTTACGAATGTAAGGCCCGGCAGCTTTTTTCCTACGATTCCCGCTTGATAATCATGGCCATGGTCGCGCCGCCGCCGCCGCAGATGGAGGCCACCCCAAGTTCTTTGTCCAGGCGCTTCAAGGCATAATACAAGGTTACGATAATCCGGGCGCCACTGCAGCCGGTAGGATGCCCCAGGGCAATGGCTCCGCCGTGGATATTGAGGCGGTCCATGTCCAGGTTCAGCATGGCCACGTTGGCAAGCACCTGGGAAGCAAAAGCTTCGTTGATTTCAAATAAATCGATGTCTCCAACTTCCATGCCGGCCCGTTTGAGCGCTTTGGGAATGGCAACTCCGGGACCTTCACCCATGTAGGTGCCGTCAACCGCGGCCTGGGTAAAATCCACCACGGAAAATAAAGGTTTCACGCCCCGTTTCTCCGCTTCTTCCCTGGTCATGGCCACCAGCATCGCCGACCCGTCTGTCAATCCGCAGGCATTTCCTGCCGTTACCTTGCCGTCCTTTTTAAAAGCCGTCCGCAGTTTCCCCAGCTTTTCCACCGAGGTTTCAGCTTTAATGGATTCGTCAACCGCGAACTGGAATTCCGGCTTTTTCCTGGTTCCCGGCACCGTCACCGGGGTAATCTCTTCGTCAAACCAGCCATTGGCCCGGGCCTGGTCAGCCCGTTTATGGGAATTAACCGCGTAAAGATCCATGTCTGCCCGGCTGATGTTGTACTTTTCGGCCACATTTTCCGCCGTCATCCCCATGCTGACCTTGGCAATGGGATCAAAGCTGTCGCCCCAGCCGTCTTCCAGGGTTCGGTCGCCCATCTTGAAGCCTCCGAACCGGGCGCCTTTCAGCAGGTAGGGAATGGTACTCATGGATTCCATCCCCCCGCACAAAACGATATTATCCTGTTCCATGACAATCTGCTGGACTGCCATCGATACCGCCTTCATGCCGGCGGGACAGGCCTTGTTGATCGTAACCCCGGGAACATGCTGGGCGCAGCCGGCTTTCAGGGCCACGGTCCGGCCCGGGTTGACGTGGTTGCCAGCCTGGCGGCAGTTGCCGATAATCGCCTCGCTTACCTCATCGCCGCTGACATTGGCCCTTCTGAGCGCTTCCCGGGCCGGAAACGACCCCAGATCATACACGTACATGTCCTTCAAAGTTCCACCAAAGCTGCCCATGGGGGTACGAACCGCACTGACAAAAACCACATCACTCATTTTTCGCATTGCCTATCTCCTGAAAATCCATTCTGGTTAAAATCCATACATCAACATAACAACTGTCGGCCAGCTCCCTGTCTGAGCGGCCGGCAAAAAAGCCAATTGACAGGACAGCAACGTTTATTTGTGCTTCTCTCAGCCGGCAATTGGGTAGAAGGTGAAAAAGCAATAAGCATGCCATTTGACCGCCCCGGCAATTCCAGCCACAGCGATGATAACCTTTTTTACGGAATACCTTTTTTGCACGATTATTGTTTCGTTGCGGGTTTACCCTCGCGGGAAAAAGAAGACTTCATCTTGACAACACCACCGCCGCCGGGTCCTGAAACAATCTCCAGAAATCAGCAAACCGCCCAGGTTTTCACGGTCCAGCCAACGATCAATTTTCACCATCCCGGGTGAATTTCTGCTACATAATGAGGCCATACCGGTATCAATCAGCCAGGTTTTTTACCGCTGACCATCAGCAAACTCCCGGATACGGGCAAACAAGCCGCCGAAATCTCCGGTACTCATGATCACTACCAGCCACGGTTCATGACCTTGAGCGGTAATCCGGGTAAAAATTTCTT
Source organism: Desulfobacterales bacterium (assembly GCA_029932495.1). Lineage (GTDB taxonomy): Bacteria > Desulfobacterota > Desulfobacteria > Desulfobacterales > JAFDCJ01 > JAFDCJ01. The sequence continues at coordinate 2,828 of JAOZPY010000205.1, read as the reverse complement.
CCACGTCGGCAGCGGCCGTAGCCGGAACACCCCTGGCGGTTATTTCTGCCGCCAGCTTATCCGTTGCCAGCCGGCGGTCTTCACTGATGCTTTCTCCCCGGTAAACCGGGGCAATGACCACCTCATCAGCAGCCCCGAAGGCAGCTGCCAGTTCATTTTGAAACAGAGCCTGCCGGCTGGTTGCTGTACGCGGCTCAAAGACCGCCACCAATTTTCTCCGGGGATAATGCTCCGCCAAAGCCTGCAGGGTCTTGTCAATGGCCGTTGGGTGATGGGCAAAATCACTGACATAAACGGTTTCTCCTTTACGGGCAATAACCTCCTGGCGCCGCTTCACCCCGGAAAATGCGGTTAGAGCCTTTTCAATTGCTTCCCGGTCAATCCCCAACTTTCGGGCCAGGAGATAGACGGCCAGCACATTTTCGGCATTGTGGCGGCCGATGGTTGCCGTTGCCAGAGCAAACGAACTCCCATCTTTTCCTGCAACGGTCAGTCGGGAGCCCGTCTCAACCGGCTCGAAACCAACCAGCTGACTGTCAACACCTGGGATGATGGTCCCATAAGTAAGTACCGGACAGGGACTGTTTTGAAGCAGTCGCATGAGACGTTGATTGTCGGCGGCGGCAATAATCACCCCGTCTGCCGGCATGGCAGCAATCAATCGGCCAAATTCCGCTTCAATCTCCCCAACGTCGCGAAAGATATCGACATGATCCATTTCCAGCCCGGTAAGCAGCAGGTGGGTGGGACGATAATGGTGGAACTTGGCCCGGCGGTCGAAAAATGCCGCATTGTACTCATCTCCCTCCAGGACAAACAGGGACTTTGAACCCAGCTGAAAATTGGCGGAAAAGTTGTTGACCAGGCCGCCGACAAGAAAAGAAGGTTCCAGGCCGGCGGCCTGCAGCACCCAGGCCGCCAGGGCTGAAGTCGTGGTTTTCCCATGGGTTCCGGCAACCACCACCCTGACTGACGCCGCCGATAAAAATTCAGACCATAAAACTTCCGGCAGCGACTTATAAGGCAATCCCAGGGATAAGGTCTTCTGCACCTCGGGATTTTCCCGGGCCGCCACGTTGCCGACCACCACCAGCTGCAGGTCAGGGGTAATGCGCTCTGAATCATATCCCGGCAGCACCGCAATGTTATGCCGGGCCAGGATGCCGTTCATGGGCGGATAACTTCCCGTATCCGAACCACTTACCTGCCAGCCCTGCCGCTGCAGCATGCAGGCCAGGGCAGCCATGGCCGTCCCGCAGATCCCGATCAGATGGACTCTACCTTCATCAACCATATCCCGCTTCATGTTACTTTTTCACCTTTTGAAACTGATTGCTAAAAACATACAAAAGACAAACTTCAATTCGAGAGTCCTGGTTTTCTAACAGTTATGGAGCCAATAATCAACCGAGGCAAAAATTCCTGTTTTCGCTCAGCAAGAATTGCCTCAACTGGCCGGTCATCCAGGCGCTCTCCACAAGACCTCGACAATGAACGGTCGTACCAGCCATTAAAAGCGCATTGACTGATTCGGAAATTTGCCTTTCCGGATGAAGACTTCCCCGCCGAGCTGGCACAATAATTGCTGTTTTACGCCATGCCGCGTTGGGGTTGGATATCCATCGTGGGGAATGCAGGCAATTGACCCGTATGTCTGTCATAGTAAATGTGGTATCGTCTGCGTATCCCCTGCATGGTAATTTTCTATCATCTTCCGGTAAAAACGTGGAAAGACAAAACTGCTAAAGCGTGGCAAAAGCGCTTATTTTGTGACAGGGAGCCACCGTCAGGAAACAAGGAAACATGAAAAACTGGCCGGGGTTGTTGAAAGTGCCCGGCACTCGGAAAAAGCGCGTTCCTCCGGTTTGAAGGCAACGCGGACGACCATATCGCAGGTTGAGCAAAAGGGGTAAAAAATGAGGTATGCAGAAACAGGTTTTAATTTAGAAATTGATCTAACCCGGGGAAACATCGAGAAAGTCGCCACAGACCCGAAGGACACCGAGCTTTATCTGGGGGGGTTGGGAACCAACGCCAAAATTTTGTGGGACCGGGTTCCGCCCGAGGTTGACGCTTTTTCGCCCGATAATCTCCTGATTTTCAGCGCTGGCCTTTTGTGTGGCACGCCGGCCACCGGCTGCAACCGGACCATTGTTTCCACCATTTCACCACAAACCAAGCTGATGGCTTTTTCGATGATGGGCGGCTTCTGGGCCCCGGAGTTGAAATATGCCGGCTACGACAAGGTGATTCTGCGCGGCAAGTCTCCTGAGCTGGTCTATTTGTGGATCAACAATGACAAAGTGGAGATTCGCGACGCTTCCCACCTGGCCGGCAAGGGAGCGGTTGAAACCGCGGAGCTGATTAAAAAAGAGCTTAACCAGCCGAAGGCCCAGGTGGCGGCAATCGGCCTGGCCGGTGAAAACCGGGTCTATTATGCTTCCATCGAGCAAGGCAGGTCCAGTGCCAGCCGCGGCGGCATTGGTGCGGTCATGGGGGACAAGGGCGTCAAAGCGATAGTGGTCAGGGGCAACGGAGATGTAAACATCGCCCAACCGTCTGAATACATGGAGCTTTGCAACGAAGTCCTCGAATATATAAAATACCGGGAAGATCATCCCATTCCCGGAGTCATGCCCATTCTTGCCGGCCTGGGATCGCCACAGGAAATGAAAGTTCACGACGAGAAATGGCACACCGAGAATTTCATGTGGGGAAATTCCCGGGTTCGCAGGAAAGACTTCTGGAACGAAGAAATCGCCGAAGAGTGGAAGGAAACGCTGGAAAGCGCCCGGACGCGGCTGATCAGCTGCTTCAACTGCCCGATG
>JAOZPY010000204.1 GCA_029932495.1 Desulfobacterales bacterium | reverse complement strand
CAAAAAACGGGGCAACGATGGAGCCGCCGCCGATACCGTAAATCCCGCCGGCAATACCCACCAGAAAGCATAACAGATAAACCACCGGCGGGCAGAAGTCAAAAACCTGTCCGTCAAACTCGAATTCAACCTGCCGTATCGAGGCCTGCACAACGGTCACCGTGTGGGAGGTACCGGCCTTGCGGGCGTGCACGGCATTGGCCTTGACATGTTTTTGCTGCACGATGTCGGTTAAAAGCCGCCAGCCGATATAAGACAGGACAACACCGGCAAAAAGCTTGAAGTTTTTGGGATCCGGCAGATAGGCGATGCGCACCCAGGCCCCGATAAAAACACCGGGCAGGGTACCGATGATCACCGCTGTCGTCAGTGGCCAGAGCATGCGGCCTTCTTTGATATAGCGGTAAACGCCGCTGGGGATGGCCACAATGTTAAACACCTGGTTGGTGGCACTCACCGACGGAGCGCTGTACCCCAGGATGCTGACCTGAAACGGCAGCAGCAAAAAAGCACCGCTGACCCCTCCCATGGAAGTAAAAAACGAAATGCCAAATGCCACCGCAGGGGGGAGCCAGAGCGGAGTCTGAACGCCGGCGACCGGAAACACCATGGATTATCTCCTTTACCGTTGGCAGACAATTCCAGGAGCCCCAGCATAGCACCGTATGATTTAGCCGATCAAGCCCTTAAGGGAAAATTAAAAAAATCGGCACCACCACCAGCCGGGCTGCAAACCAGCTGCCCCTTCCACCGCGCTGGCAACCGGAAAAGCCCATGACAATGGCCCAAATAGCGTCATTTTTTGATCGGCTCCGGTTCATCGTTGCTTGTTCGGGTTCACGGGGCTTTTTGGGCCGCTTTTTTCAAAATTAGATATACATCATCCGGGTCCATTGCGTTCTGTTCGGCGATCTGTTTGATGGTGCTGTTTCCGGTCGCTGAAATGCCGCTGTCAGCAAAGGCCTGCAAAACCACTGTAATATCCAGACGATATTGCCGACTGATATCGGCGAAGGGGCGTTTTCCCAAGCCTTTTTGCGGGCTGTCCGGAAGGGGCTTTATGGCACCCGGTTTTTCCTCCGGTTTCATGGCCCAATAGACCTGCTGGGGGGTGATGTTGTTTTGTTTCGCAATTTCCAGCAAGGTCTGTTCTGCATTTTCGAACCGAACGCCGGCCTTTTTGAGCCGCCCCATGCCGGTAGCCAGATCAAGGCCGGTCCGGGAAGCAAATGTTTTCAGCGTTGAAAGCTCTGCATGTCCATAGGGCGGCTCGCCGTATTTTTGCGAAGCCGCATTTTTTATGGATTCACTGAAATCCAGCACCCAGTTAAACGGCGGCACTTCCATATAAGCACCAACCGTAAATACAATCGTAAGAACCAGAGCGATGTTGAATTCCCGGGTAAAAAGCTTGAATTGTTTGGCACGGTTTTTTAAATACGCCAGGATCGGTTTCCAGTTGTAGTAAATATGCAAAAAAATCGATATCAGAAAAAGCACGCCGATAATGATGTGCTGATTGCCCCACTGGGTCTTGGTCAACCCCCATAGGTGCCAGTCGGCCCAGTAAGCCACGCGGCCGTGGGGCACAACGTACAAAACGACACTGTTTAAAATCAGCAGGATAAAAGATAGCAATGCGGTTAATGACGTGATTTTTCGTATTTTCATCGGGTTGAATTCCCTATCGGCTTTATTTGCAATATTGTTCGCAAAACCATTTTTTTCTAGCATATATAAAGTGCATTGGCCAGCATAAAAAGGGCCGCCAGCAGCGTGGTGTAAGCAAAAAGCTGTTTGAGGTGTTTCGGGCGTGACTTGACGGCGATTTTTCCTCCCAGAACACCCCCCACGATGGTCACCAGCGCCAGGGGGATCGCCCACAGTGGGTTGAAGTCCCCTTGGAGAGCATGGCCGGTAAAACCCATCAGAGCGGTGGCGCCGATGAGCGTTGAGGCTGTACCAACGGCAATGTGCATAGGCACCCGGCAGGCTAGAACCATCAGTGGGACCAAAAACGAACCGCCGGAGACCCCCACCATGCCGGAGCCGAATCCGGACAGTAAAATTACCGGCAGGGCCACCCACAGATTGACGATATAAGTACTTCCGGCGGATCTAAGGTGCCAGAAGCCGGATTTTTTAAGGTTGGAATTAGCTTCTTTTTCACTGATCGGAAAAAGCATCAGGCCCCCTGCCAATACCAGCATGCCGGAAAATACGAATTTTAAGGCAACTCCGGAAAACAGGTGCGACAGGTAGCCGCCGGCCAGGGCGGTCAGGGCCGTCAAAGGACCGATGAACAGGGCCAGGGCCCAGGAGACCTTTTTGTGTTTTTGAAAAATAAACAGGGCCGCGAAGGCGGTCATGAAAAGAATGAACTGTCCGGTGGTGGCGGCTTGGTGCATGGGCATACCGGCCAGAACCAGCGCCAGGACGTAAAAATTACCACCGCCCCTGCCGGCCATGGTCATCACCACGGCCAGAGCAAAAATAATCGCACTGACAATGATCAGTTTCAGCATGAAGACATTTCCTAATAATATGTTGAACCTTGTGCGGGTGTGAATTACAGTCTGGCTTTGACGACCACCAGGGTCACATCATCTTCCTGTGGTCGACCCCCCCGAAAATTCGCCACTGCCTGAATGACGGCATCGCTGATTGCGACCGCTGTTTCGGTGGCGTGGGAACGAATCAACTGCCGAAAGCGTTCTTTGCCAAACATTTCATTTTGTTGATTGCGCGTTTCCCAGATGCCATCCGTACCAAAAACAAAAATTTCGTTCGCTTGGATGTTACGCGACGATTCCGGGTAGACGGCATTTTCAGAGACGCCCAGGGCCATACCAGCGCCGCCCAGCTCGTCAAAAGCATCTGACCGCGGATTATAGACAATCACCGGGTCATGTCCGGCCCGCGCCCAGCGCACGGTTTTGGCCTGCACATCGAACTCGGCGAACAGCAGGGTGACAAAACGCCCCGAGTCGCCGACATCAAAACACAGCTGCCGGTTGATATCCGACAAATCGCAGCGCATGCAGCCCGGAAACGCACTGCGTTGGTGGATTAACGCCCGAACGCTGCTCATGAGCAGAGCGGCGGCAAAGCCGTGGCCGCTGACATCGCCGATGACCACCCCCAGCCGGCCCTCCAGTTGCCGGTCGTTCACCAGGTAATCGTAGTAATCACCACCGACCTGCTCACAAAAGCTGCAGCGGCCCGCGATATCCAGATCTCTAATTTGCGGGTCTTTTGCCGGCAGCAGGTTGCGCTGAACTTCCGTAGCCAGGGACAGGGAATGCTCCAAGCGGACATGCTCTTCCAGCAACAGTCCCATGTTGTTGAATACCCGGGCAAGGTCTCCGAATTCATCCCGGGAATCAATGTCCACCCGGGAGTCCAGCCGGCCGGCGGAGCGTTGCCGAATGCCTTTCATCAGGGCCTGCAGGGGGCGGGTGACGGTTCGCGAAAACAGAACTGTCAGCAGGATGGCTGCCAGAATGGTTGCCAGCAGCAGGACCAATGAAAATTGAAACTGGTCTTGCATAAGTTGGCGGATAAGCTTTTCGGTACTTTCGGTCGGTTGTTGGATGACTTTATGAGAGGTGATCAACACCATGGCATAGGGGTAGAGGATGGTGCCGCCTGCCCACAGGCTGTCACGCCCCCGGTAGGGCATTTGACATGTCGTGATTGAGTAGTCTTCTAATCCGGCAGCCAATGCCTGCAGTTGCTTGCTGTCGCTCGAAGTAAGCCATCGACCCTCCAGTTGTGAGGCATTGGGCATCATATCGTTTTTTCCGCTTTCCTGTGCGGCGATGATTTTAAGGCCCTGTGTGCTGCCTGCCTGGGCATTCGAACACAGGCGCACCAGGAAAGCCCGGGTCTGGGGTGGGGTGTGCTGAAGGACCGAATGCCTGTTCAATAGACGCTTTACAGCAATGATGACCGCGGTGACACCGATCCGGGTGCCATCTGCTCGCTTGATCGGCAAAGCGGCAGCCACCACCACCCGCCCCGAGAGTGGATCCCGATATCCTTCCGACCAGGGATCGCGATTCTTTGACAGGGCTTGCCGGTACCATGGCTGGCCTTGCGGGTTCCAGTTATCCGGAACCGAAACCCTGCCGGGGTAAACACAAAACAGGCCGTTGGACAGCAGGGTCTGATGGCGTATAACCAACGGTGCGCCCAACGTCCGGTAAACAGCAGATATCCTAGACAGCCGGGCGATATCGGCTGTGGCCGCCGGTTTGTCTGCACCCGGCAATATTTTAAATACTTGCGCCTCACTGGAGCTATGGCTCGGGTCCTGCCGGGGGTTGGCAACGTCTTTTGCTTCGGGCAGTACCGCTGCCGGACGGGCCAGGCAGCGCTGAATTTCCAACCTCTGAGTTTTGAGGATCATCTCGGCCTGTTCGAGTTCTTCGCGGATTAAAACCGTATGGCTGTCAATTACAAACTGCAGGCGATCAGTGGCATCCTGCTCGCGGGACTGGCGAACCTGGGTGACCAATTTTCTTTCCAGCAGGCGCAAGTGTCGGGACCCGAAGGTCCATAATACCAGCGGGGGAATTACCGCCACACTTAAAAGCAGTATGAGCAGTTTCCATCGAAATTTCATGCCCGCTCCTTACACCAACAAATTCCAGATCATCTTGGCGGCAATGCCCAGCAGAACGATACCAATAATGAGTTTTACATGTTCGCGCTTGAGTTTTTCTGTCATCAGCCAGGCTCCTACAACCGCACCCAGGGCTGAACCAACGGCGGTGAAACTCAACAGCGATCCGCTGATATTGCCGACAGTGGCATGGCCCAGGAAACCGGAAAATGATGAAAAAATGACGATAAATGAAGTGGTCGCCGAAGCTTTTTTGGGGTTGTACCCCAGCCAGACCAGTACCGGGACGATGAAATTGCCCCCGCCCACTCCCAGCAGGCCGCCCAGAAAACCGGCAAATGCGCCCACCGATATCCCGGAGATGATTTGCTTGCTTTTAGAGCTTTCCACGTCTTTCTGGGCCGGTTTGTAAAACAGCATCATTCCGGCGGCGAATAGCAAAAAGGCGACAAACAGCCACAACAAAACCTGCCGGTTCAGGCCCACGCTGACCCAGGCGCCCACCGGTGAAAGGGCGGTGGCGATGATTAGAATCGGAATGGCCACCTTCCACATCACCAGCTTGTTTTTGATAAAGCGGTAGGAGGCAAAAATCATGGCAATGGAATTGAGCAGCAGCGCTGTGGCCATGGCCACGTGAACGTCAATGCCCAAACCGATAAACACCGGGATTAAAATAAAGGCCGCGCCCACGCCGGCAATAGTCAGCAGGGCTGTAAAAATAAAGGTGATGGCCCCTGCAACAACAGAAATAATCATAGCAAACTCCTTTCTTTATCCGACCCCACGAAAGAAGAAAGGCAAGGCGTAATGAAAATCCGCCTTTCATCCGATTCAGCTTTCGTATTCAGAGCACCCCATACAAACCACTTTCCCGTCCGGGGTGAGTTGCAGTTTATTGACAAACACCGCCTCGCCGCAATTGTCGCAACGCTTGACCTCGAAAATCCCCTTGCC
>JAOZPY010000203.1 GCA_029932495.1 Desulfobacterales bacterium | reverse complement strand
GCGGGGCCACCGTCATTATCGCCACCCACGACAAAAGCCTGATTCGCAAAACCGGAGGCCATGTTCTGTACCTGAAACAGGGCCGGCTGGAGACTTCGACCTTCATCGAAAAAAAGTATGATAACACGATATTTTAGACGGGCCATTGATGACATATTCAAAAACCGCTTTTTGAACCTTGTCACCGTAATCACGATTTCCCTGTCCATCCTGATTGTCAGCTCCTTTATCCTGTTTTTCGTTAATACCGGTGCTGTGATTAATTCCTGGAAAAAAGGGCTGCGTATCATGGCCTACCTGGAACCGCAAATCAGCAAAACCGGACTGGAGCAGCTCAAGCATGCGATCCTGTCCATTGACGGTGTCCAGCGATTGCAGTACATCCCGAAGCAAGAAGCCCTGCGCCGGCTCAAGGCTCAGATGAAACACCAGGCCTCGCTTTTTGAAAACCTTAAGGACAACCCCCTGCCCGACAGTTTTGAAATCCGCATGACTGCAGTTGCCGACAGCTGGCAAAAAATCGAATCCGTGGCCGCCCGTATTGAATCCCTGCCCCAGATAGACGAAGTCGAATACGGACAGCGCTGGTTTGCACGCTTCGCCTATATCGCCACCCTGTTTCGTTTGGCCGGCTATGGCATGGGAACCTTATTTTTTATGGCCATCGTATTTATCGTTGCCAACACAATCCGCCTGGTCATCTATTCACGGCGTGAAGAAGTTGAAATCATGCGTCTGGTGGGGGCCACCAACAATTTTATTAAAATCCCGTTTTACATGGAAGGCCTCATCCAGGGCGCCCTGGGTGCCATTGTGGGCCTGGGGATGCTTTTTGCTTTTTTTATTTTCATTACTTCCAACATGGATCAGGGATTTTTTTCGGATCTTTTCCACCTGCAGTTTCTATCACCAGCAATTATCGCCGGGATCATACTCTGCAGCATGCTGGTGAGCTGGCTGGGATGTTATATTTCTCTGAAACAGTTTTTAAATGCTTAAATACACCCGGACAATGTTGGGCCACCTCAACAAACCCATTGCTGCATGCATCGTTTTGATAACCGTTGGTATCCTGGCGGCACTCGGAATTTGTGCCGCTGGAGCCGCCGGCCCGCCTCCGGGCTCCGGACAAGCCGAAGACCTTAAAACCAAAATTGATACCTTCAAAAATCGGGCGGAACATCTCACCCGTGAAATCGAGAAAAGCCGGCAGGAAGTCAAAAATTTTACCCGCCGGGAGGCCGACACCCTCCAGCAGTTGAACCAGGTTGAACTTTCCCTTGATAAAAGCCGACGGCGGGCGGGTGCGCTTAAAACTGAAATCAAACAGCTTGAGCGCAATATTGCCGCGGCCGAAAAAAACGCTCAAAAGCTCAACGAACAAATCAGGGCCAATGAAAAATATGTCGCTCGCCGTCTGGTGGCCTTGTATAAGATGAACTGGCTGGGCAAATTCCACCTGCTGGCTTCGGCTGAATCGCTGCATGAGTTTATGCAGCGCAGGGCTGCGCTGGAGCGCATTCTGGCCCATGATGGAAAAATTCGTCAGCAGCTGATGGAAAATCAGCAAAAACTAGACCGTGTCCTGCAGAAACTTGAAAATCAGAAAAGTGCCAAACGTACGCGGATGGACGAATACAAACGTCAAATGCAGGCGATGGCCCGCAAAAAGGCAATCCGCACCCGATTACTGGCGGATATCCGCAGCCAGAAATCACTGGAACTGGCTGCCATTGAGGCTTTAACCCGCAACGCCAGGCAGCTGGATCGCAAAATAAAGTCCCTGGGCGACCAGCTGGCAGCTGTCAGGCGCGATAATAATAGCGGGCAAAGGCGGTTTTCCGCCCATAAAGGCTTGCTTATCATGCCTGTTAAGGGTAAAATAGTATCTTTATTTGGACCGTATAAAAATCGAAAGTACAATATCACCAATTTTCGCAGCGGCATAGAAATTCAGGCAGACACAGGTACACCCGTCCGGTGCGTTTTCAACGGCCGGGTGCTTTACGCCAGCTGGTTTAAAGGCTATGGCAACATGATCATTATCGATCATGGCGACAATTTTTATACGGTCTACGCCCATCTGGAAGAGCTGTTTGCCTCTAAAGACGATACGGTGAAAACCGGAGATGTCATTGCCACGGTGGGAGACACCGGGTCAATGACGGGCACCCGGCTTTATTTTGAAATCCGCCACCACGGCAAACCCCAGAATCCGCTGCAATGGATAAAAACCGGATAAGAAGGAGCCCTTAAATGTTCAACAAACAAACACGACCGGTAAAATTATGGCTGCTGATGGTCATTGCTGTTGTGGTCTGGACCATCGGAACCGGTTTTTACCGTGATCTTTCTGCTAAAAACGATGAAGCCTACGAAGAATTGAAAGTGTTTTCCGATGTCATCCAGATCATCCAGCGTGAATACGTCGATGATGTCGACCAGAAGCAGTTGATCCAGAAAGCCATCCAGGGCATGGTGCAAAGCTTGGATCCCCATTCCTCCCTGCTCCCCCCAGCGGCCTTTGAAGATCTGCAAATCGACACGAAGGGAAAATTTACTGGTATCGGCATTCATATTACCATGCAGGACGGCTTTGTAACAGTTATCTCGCCCATTGAAGACACCCCCGCCTATAAAGCGGGTATCAAGGCCCGGGACCGCATTATCAAAGTCGACGGTAAACCGGCCAGGGACCTCCGGGAGGCGGTGAACATGATGCGCGGCCCGAAAGGCACCCCGGTGGTTGTCACCATCCTGAGGGAAGGGGTAAAAAAACCCCTCGAATTCAAGTTGATTCGCGATGTCATTCCCATTTACAGCGTCAAGTCCATCATGATGAAAGACGGATACGGCTATATTCGCCTGTCAAACTTCACCGGCACCACCACCACGGAAATGAAAACCGCCCTGGACAAAATGGAGGCCACCCAGGTTCCATTGAAAGGGCTGATCCTGGATCTGCGCAACAATGGCGGCGGGCTGCTGAACCAGTCCATCCAGGTCGCTGATCTGTTTCTGGATAAGGGCAAAATTTTGTTCATCAAAGGGCGCAATAAAAAAAATACCAAGGAATTCGATGCCACACCATCCAGCGTCAAACGCCGCTATCCCATTGTCGTGCTGATCAATGGCGGAACCGCCAGTGCGTCGGAAATTGTTGCCGGTGCATTGCAGGACCACAAGCGGGCCCTGATACTGGGTACGACCTCCTTTGGCAAAGGTTCGGTACAAACCGTGGAAACCCTGCGCGACGGCTCCGGCCTGAAACTGACCATCGCGCGCTATTACACCCCCAGCGGACGCTCCATCCAGGCCAAGGGCATTGAACCGGACATTTATTTAAAACACCGTCGCCTGGACCTTGAACAAGCCGGCAGCCGTGAAGACGGCCAGATAAAAGAAAAAGACCTGATGAATCATCTGAAAGCCGAGCCGAATCCCAACAAGCATAGAAACAATGCCGGCGACAAGGACCGCAAAAAAGACAATCAACCCCAAATGCAGCCGGTGCAATTCCGGATCGGCCCCTTGAAGCTGGAAACCCTGCACGCCGACAATCAGGTTATGCGGGCCCTGGAACTGCTCGAGGGCTATGAAATATTCAAAAACCTGAACAGCTAAATGGTCAAACGCAAATCACCGCGTAAATCGAAACGTCGCCGAAAACCCCGCAAGGGCGGGGTTTTTTCAAGCCCCTCTGTTAAAATCATCACCGGCCTGGGGATCCTGGTGCTGCTGGTTGTCCTGACGGCACTGCTGGCCCGCTTTCTGATCTCCCCGCATAGAGCGCCGGCGCCAGCCCGGCCGGCAGCTTCAAAGCCAGCTGCCCGGCAGCCGGTGGCCAAGATTCCGCCTTTTGAAATCTATCCCCGCAAAGAAATACCTCCGCCTGAAAAACCCCCGGCAGCCATCAGGCCAAAGTCAAAGCAACTGCCACAGGTTGCCATCATCATCGACGACCTGGGCTATGATCGAAAAATAGCGAAAAAATTCAGTGCGCTGCATGTACCGATCACTTTTTCTATTCTTCCCTACAGCCCCTATCGAAAAAAAATTGCCCGCCTGGCGCATGACAAAGGGCTGGACATCATGCTTCACCTGCCCATGGAACCCGTGGAATATCCGGCTGTCAACCCGGGACCCGGAACCCTGCTGACCTCCATGTCGGCAGATCAGTTGATCCGGCAACTTGAAAAAAATCTGGATGAAGTGCCTGATATCCGGGGGGTTAACAATCATATGGGCTCTAAAATGACGGCCGAATCCAGTCAGATGTACCAGATTTTCACCATTTTAAAAAAAAGAGGGCTTTTTTTTATTGACAGCCGCACCACCGCCAAAACCCTCTGCAAACCATCGGCCCGCCTGTTCCAGATTCCTTTTGCCCAACGTGATATCTTTCTGGATCACCGGCAGGATCCGGCCTTTATTCGACGGCAGTTTAAAGAACTGGTCCGCATTGCACAGCAGCACGGGCAGGCCATCGGCATCGGGCATCCGCACACCATCACCTATGACATTCTGCGCGAGATGTTGCCGGAATTGCAAAAAAAGGTACAGCTGGTGCCGGCGTCCAAACTGGTACACCCCGTAAGTTAGATCCGGGAATTGAAGGCTGGTCTTGACAGCAGGCTGCGCGTTCTTTATGCTTTCCATAGAATCCAGATTATCGCTGCCAGGCAAAACCATATGTCGGCCTGGATACAGGAACCCGGGCAATGACCCGGCCCCCTGACGGGTTAGATCAAAATGACTGAGCAGACACCGCTGTATAACAGCCGATTGCCCAAAATCTACGTCCAGTACCTGCGCCGGCATTATCCGGATATCGACATTGAATCGATTCTGCAGGAAGCTGACATCGCCAGTTATGAAATCGAAGACCCCGCCCACTGGTTCAGTCAGGAGCAAATCGATCGTTTTCACAGCATTGTCGTCGCACGGACCGGCAACCCGGATATTTCCCGGGAAGCCGGGCGCTATTCAACATCTTCCGAGGGGCTTGGGGCTACAAAACAATATATTCTGGGGTTGATGAACCCCACGGCCATTTTTCTGCTCATCGAAAAAGTATATCCCCTATTGAGCCAGGGAATGGAGGTCCGTTCCAAAAAAACAGGACCCACCTCGGTGGAAATTGTAGCGACTCCCAAACCGGGGGTACATGAAAAGCCTTACCAGTGTGCCAACCGCATCGGGGTTTTTGAATCCACAGCAAAATTTTTCACCACGCGATTTGCGCGTATCGAACATCCCACCTGCCTTCACCGAGGCGATGACTGCTGCCGTTACATCATTACCTGGGATAAAAGCCCCAAAGCTTTCTGGAAACGAATCCAAAATTACGCCCTGCTGTTAAGTGTGGCTGCCCTGGCGATTCTGTTTTTCCTGCTGCCGAAAACGCTCTGGGCGATTGTGACGCTGGCGGCCGCCGTCGTTACCCTGCTGCTGGCCTATTACGCTGAACACCTTGACAATAAAGCCCTGACCAAAACCATTGAAACCCAGCGTGAAGCCGCCCAGGACAGTATCGTTGAAAGCAACATGCGTTACAGCAATGCACTGCTGATCCAGGAAATCGGCCAGGCCA
>JAOZPY010000013.1 GCA_029932495.1 Desulfobacterales bacterium | reverse complement strand
GCATACCAGCGCAGGGAGATGCCGGCGGGCGGAAAGAAAAGCCGCTTTTTGGCGTTCAGCGAAACGCCGGCGACCACCACCAGCGGGCCGCTCAGGGTGATCAGGATCAGGCCGAGAAATAAGTTGCGCAGTGTTCTGTTCATATCAGGAGGCCACTTTCTTTTCCTTGCCGATAAACATGGTCAGCACCACCAGAGCCAGGCTGACAAGCATGAAAAAAATCGCCATGGCAGCCGCCATGGGCATATTGGATTGATAAATGGCCCGATCAGTGATCAACACCGAAAGGGTCCAGTGGTGGGGCCGGCCGAGAATCTGGGGCAGCAGGTAAGCACCGAGAGTGAAGACGAACACCATTACAAAAGCGGCCACAATGGCGTTACGCAGGGCACCCACCACAACGGTGAAAAAAGTCCGCAGGGGAGAAGCGCCCAGCGTCCGGGCGGCTTCCGGCAGGCTGGGATTGAGCCGGGACAACGGCGGGTAAAGCACCAGCACGGTATAGGGAAAGGCGAGGTAACAAAGCCCGCACAGCAGGGCGGCAAAGCTCGGGGTCCAGCTGACGGGCTTGTTCATCAGCCCCAGCCAAACCAGCAGGTTGGACAGGCCCGCCGTGCGCGATAGCATCAAGGACCAGGCAAAACCGACAATAACCTCTGAAAGAGAAAGCACCGACAGCAAGAAAACCAGCCAGAACACCTGGAAGCGGCGCGGCATGCGAGTGATAAAATAGGTGAATGGAAAACCGAGGCCGACGCATACGGCCGCCGCCAGTCCGGCAATGAAAAGCGAGAAGATCAGAACCCGCACGAACAGGGCGGAAAACAGGTTCTGATAATTGGCAATATCAAAGACCGGAGTGTAAAAGGCTCCCGGGTCGCGGTGAAAAAAACTGATCGTCACCATGATGGCAAACGGAACAATGAAAAAGACCACCAGCATCAGGGCGGGGTAGACCACCGCCAGGTACGAGCGCAGGTTTTCAGGTTTTCTTCCGGTCATGACTTCAGGGCCACACAGGCGGCCGGCGGCAGTACGGCGGTGGCGTCGTCCCCCGGTTTGATCTCCGGCCGTCCTTTGGGGGTTGAATGACTGATAATTTGGATTCCTGCGCAGTCAAGGTAAACCTCAACGCTGGAGCCTAAGTCGCGTATGAATGAAACTTTGCCCGGCAGGCGATTGTTGCCGGATTCAATACCCGGCAGCACACGAATGTCCTCCGGGCGCACCGATACGGTGACGGCGGAATCCGGCAATATTTCAGCGGGAAGTTCGGCCACTTCCAGGTGCACCCGGTCCACCCGGATCTCCCCGGATTTGTCACAGGTCCCCTCCAGCAGGTTGCTGGTACCGATAAAATCGGCCACGAAGGTATTGGCGGGATGGCGGTATATTTCGAGCGGTGAGCCCACTTGATGGATGCGGTTGCCGGGGCCCATGACCACCACCAGGTCGGCCATGGTCATGGCTTCCCGTTGATCATGGGTGACCAGGATGGTGGTGATGCCGAGACGCTGCTGCAGCATGCGCAGCTCCAGCTGCATGTCCTCGCGCAATTTGGCGTCCAGGGCCGACAGGGGTTCGTCGAGCAAAAACAGGCGCGGCTCAATGGCTAGGGCCCGGGCAATGGCAACCCGCTGTTTCTGGCCGCCGGACAGCTGGGAGATGTGCCGATCCACCAACCCGGACAGCTGCACCAGTTCCAGCAGTGATTCGGTCCGGCGTCGACGGGTGTCGCGGTCTATTTTACGAACTTTCAGACTGTAGGAAACGTTTTCGCCGACGGTCAGGTGCGGAAACAGCGCCAGGGACTGGAAAACCATTCCGAAATTACGCCGGTGGGCCGGGGTGCGGGTGATGTCCTCGCCGGCCAGCAGGATGCGGCCCCGGGTCGGGGCCTCCAGTCCGGCGATCAGGCGTAGAAGGGTGGTTTTGCCGCAACCCGAGGGGCCCAGAAAACAGACGAAGCGGCCGTCCGACAGCTCCAGGTCCACATCGGCAACAGCGATTACCGAGCCGAACTGTTTGTTAATATTTTCAAGTACGATTCCATCCATTCAGCGCTGCATTTCTCTTGGTTGGGCCGGCACGCAAGTTCAATTGCCGGCGGGTTGCCGCGTTAAGCTTCCCTTTGATGCGTCAAGGGTGGTGTGCGGCGGGAAAACAAACGGTCGGAGCCGCATTTCGGCCCCGACCGACAGGGGATTGTGCTTTTTGTCTATTTGGTGACCATTTCGGTCCACTTCTGGCTGATCCAGTCGCTGAGTTCACCCGTATAAAGATCATAGCGCGGGATGATCGGCGGGATATCGCTGGAAACGGCGGAAAATTCCTTGGCGCTCAGTCCCGTCACTTCCCGGCGTACCGTCGGAGCGGTACCGACCTTGCGTGACAGCTTGGCCTGGATTTCCGGGCGGCACATGTAATTGATAAAAACATAGGCTTCCTTGAGTTTCTTGGAAGCCTTGCTGACCGTCCAGCAGCCGGAATCGTTAATCCCGCCTTCCTTGGGAAAGGTGGAGCGCACCGGGTACCCGTCGGCAGCGGCCAAAGTAGCCACATCGTGATAATACTGGCCCATGGGAATTTCACCGGACTGCAGGGCCTGCTGGAACTGGCCTTCATCCCGGTACCACAGCTTGACATTGGGTTTGAGTTCGGCCAGCTTGTTCATGACCTTGAGAATTCCCTGCTTGCTGTTGAGAATATCATCGCCGCCGTAAAAGGTCTTGGCGGTGATTTCCAGCAAAAACGAGTTGGAGACCAGGGCCAGCAGCCCCAGCTTGTCTTTTTTATCCGGCTGCCACATGTCCGCCCACGAGGTGGGGGGCGTTTTAAAAACATTGGTGTTGGACACCAGGGTGATGTACCATGACACGGCGCCGATGCCATCCACCCTGCCGTCCGGATACTTGTGGATGAAGTGGGGCAGCAGGTATTGATGGTTGGGTATCTTGTTCAGGTCCAGCGGCGTCCATATTCTGGTCTTCTGGCCCTTGAGCATGGGGCCTTGGGCTATCATGGAGATATCCGCCGGGGCAACCCCGGCCCGCGCTGCCTGCTCGAGCTGCACCAACCAGGCTTCGCCGGTGGGCTCGGCCACGGATTCGATTTTAATACCCGTTTCCTTGGTGAAGTCGGGAAAGATATGCTTGTCAAAAGAATCTTTGAAATAGCCGCCGTAAACGCCGACTTTCAGGGTCTGACCGGCAAAGGCCGATGGCAACCCGATCCCTATAGCGGTTATGCAGGCAATAATGACCAGCCAGGCGCCCATGCGCCAACCGTTGTTTCTGCAAGAGCAAAATGCGGATTTTACTGTCATGGTGAAATTCCTCCTTTTTGGTTGCAAGTTTGATCGCTTTGATTGCATGGTTGCCGGGAGATGAAGCCCCTTTAAAATTAAATGATGTACAAGAAGCTTTGCGGCTTGTCAAGCTTGCATCGGCACGTTCAAGATCGCTGACTTATGAAGTTTTTCTGGAAATTTTGAAAAAAGCATATTATGGATGGTAGCTTACTCACAAACCGGCAAGGGCACAACGTGAAAATATAACCTGAAGCCCCGGTTACTTTTACAGATAACGCAGGCGGAATAAAGGAGATCTGGATGACGGAATACAAACCGGTTACAGAAATACAGCTGCCGAAGTTTGCCGGCATTAAAACTTTCATGCGCCTGCCGCATCTGCAGGTCGCCGAAGGCATTGACTTCGCGGTGGTGGGCATTCCCTGGGACGGCGGCACATCCTACCGCACGGGCCAGCGGATGGGGCCCGATGCCATCCGCCGGGTGTCGGGAACCCTGCGGCCGTTCAATCCAGGGCTGGATGTCGGTATTTTCGATCATTGCGCGGGGGTCGATTGGGGGGACCTGACAGTGGTTCCGGGATACATCGAAGACACCTATGCGCGCATTGAAGCCGGGCTTGCCCCGCTGGTGCAATCCGGGGTGATCCCCGTGGCACTAGGGGGTGATCACGCCATCAGCCTGCCCGAACTGAGGGCGCTCGTGCGGGTTCATGGCCCGGTGGCCCTGGTGCATTTCGACTCGCACACCGACACCGCCGAGCAATATTTCGGCCGGCCCTACTATCACGGCTCCATGTTTCGCCGGGCCATGGAAGAACAGTTGCTGATTGCCGACCATTCGGTACAAGTTGGAATGCACGGCACGATGCATACGCGGGATGCCTGGGAGGAGTCAAAATCCCTGGGGTTTGACGTCATCCCCATGCAGCGTTTGCGCGAAATGGGGCTGCCGGCGGTGGCCGAACACATCCGGCAACGGGTCGGGGGACAAAAGACTTTCGTCACTTTTGATATCGATGTCGTGGACCCTGCCTTTGCTCCCGGCACCGGCACACCCGAAGTGGGGGGACTGAGCAGCGCTGAGGCCATTGAGCTGGTGCGGGGGCTGAAAGGATTGAATTTCGTTGGTTTTGATGTCGTGGAGGTGCTGCCCGACTATGATGTCGCCGAAATAACGGCTTTGCTGGGAGCCAACATCGTCTATGAGTTTTTGTCGCTGATCGCGCTGAATAAAATTGATAGTCGGTAATATTTTTTATTCGACGTTGGACGTTCGATGCTCAGTGTTCGACGTTCGGCCTTTCAGCGTTCAATGCTTATTCTTATAAATCCGTGCCCTCGATGTCTATATTTCCAGCACCATCCCCACTTCATCGCAGTGAAAATACTTCGGGCAGCGGCTGCATTCCCCCCAGACTTTGGGCGGAAGTTCATTGCGGTATTGGCGTTTGAATCCCAGGCTTTTGAAAAATGCTTCGGTCATGGTAAAGGTAAACAGACGTCTAATGCCCAGTTGACGGGCCTCGTCTTTCATAAACTCGATCAGTTTGCTTCCAAGCCCGAGCTGCTGGTAATCTGGGTGGATGGCCAGGGCCCGGATCTCGGCGATGTCTTCCCACAGCACATGCAGACTGCCACAGGCCACGATCATGTGCAGCACTTCGTGGGTTTCCGTCAGGCTGTAGACCGGTACATTCCGGTCGCTGGCAATGACGAAATCCCTGATATTTTCATAAAGATACTGGGGCCCCCGGGGCAGCATCAGGTTCGAGGCCGCAAATCCGTTGACCAGTTCCAGGATCTCTTCCACGTCCCGGATCTGCGCTTTCTGAATGACAATCTGACGCTGCTCCCCTTCATCGATGCGAACCCGGACAAAACCCGCCTTTGATTTTTTCTTTTCGCTTTTCGGATCCGGTGGTGGTTCGACGTATGCCATGATTTTCAGTGACTCCTAACACTTTCAGCGCCTTGAGATTTTAAGCCGTTCTTCAGCCTGGCAGCGTATTGCGATTTGGTTGATTTTTCAAGGGAAAAATTCGGTTTATGTGATTGTGAAATTGACATGTCCGCAATTTGGTGGTAGCGGTTATTGACGTATCACTGGGGGAGCCGTACCGATTGGCTGAGAGGAGGCAGGACGCCTCGACTCCTGGTACCTGATCCGGATAATGCCGGCGGAGGGAAGTGGATGACAACAGGCGCTTATTTCCCGCCTTTCCTCCGGCGCAACTGCCTTCCGGGGGAAGCGCTTTATGTTGACCGTTTCAAATCTGAGCAAACATTTCGGTGATCTTGCCGTTTTCGAAAACTTTAGCTTGCACCTGGCGCCCAATGGGTTTACCGCCTTGGTCGGGCCGTCGGGCTGCGGTAAAAGTACGCTGTTCAACGTGCTTACCGGGGTGGTGGCAAAAGACAGCGGCAGCGTTTCGTTGCAGGGTCGCGAGGTGCCGCATCTGGGCACGACATCCGCATACATGCACCAGAAAGATTTGCTGTTGCCCTGGTTTACCCTGATGGACAATGCCCTGTTGCCGTCCAAGATTGCCGGTGAAAATCCGGCGCAATCCATTTTAAAAGCCCGGGCCCTTTTCAAGCGGCTGGGACTTGAAGGCTTTGAAGACTATCGGCCCGGCGAGATTTCCGGCGGCATGCGGCAGCGCTGCGCACTGGTACGCACGCTGATGTTCGAGCGCGAGCTGGTACTGCTGGATGAACCGCTTTCGGCCCTGGATGCCATCACCCGTGCCAGCCTCCAGTCGTTGCTGCTATTGCTCCAGGTTGAGTTTAAAAAAACCATTCTCATGATTACCCATGACATTGAAGAGGCCCTCATGCTGGCCGATGAAATTCTGGTGCTGAGCGGTCGACCCATGCGGGTTTTGGATCAGATTTGTCCGGGAGGGACCAAACCGCGGCGTTTCGATGATCCCCGTCTGATAGAGATAAAGCTGTACGTCCTGAATTTGCTGCAGGGGGAGCTTGTTCAATGAAACGCGCAACTCTCATAACGCTGCTGGCGATTTTTCTTGTTCTGGCCGCCTGGGAAACGATCTGTCGGGTGTTGTCAATTCCCGATTTTATTCTGCCGACCCCCTTGCGGATTGTGACAGTAGCCGTCGTGCAGGCGGATCTGCTGCTGCCCCATGCAGCCGTTACCGCCGTGGAGGTGCTGGCCGGAATTTTGATGTCCCTGATGGTGGCTGTCCCGCTTTCGATTGCCATGTTTGCCCATCCCGCTGCCGAAAATGCCATTGCGCCGTTTCTGGTGGCCTCCCAGGCGGTACCGGTGTTCGCCGTTGCGCCGCTGTTGGTCATCTGGCTGGGTTACGGGATGGCCAGCAAGGTCCTGATGGCGGCGGTGATCATTTTTTTCCCCATTACGGTCAACCTGCTGGAAGGGTTAAAAGGCTGCGATCAGGAATTCAGGGTGCTGTTTCGGCTTATGGGCGCAGGTTTCTGGCAGACGCTGCGGCTGCTTTACTGGCCCTGGGCGCTGCCGCATTTTTTTGCCGGACTCAAGGTGGGGGTTTCGGTGGCCACCATCGGTGCGGTGATCGGCGAATGGGTTGGGGCCCAGCAGGGGCTTGGCTACCTGATGATCCAGGCCAATGCACGGTTGAAAGTCGACGTGGTGTTTGCCGCGATTTTATGGCTGTCGGCCATGGGGCTGTCTTTGTGGGTTTTTGTCGGTTTTCTGGAGAAAAGGGTTATTACCTGGAAATAATAGAGGATTTAATCCTGAAAGGAGCCAAAATGATGAAAAAGCATCTATTCATCTTGTGGATTGTATTGCTTGTCTGCACAGGTGCGTCAGCGGTCAATGCTTCCCAAAAGCTTTCCCTGATCCTGGACTGGTTTCCCAATGTGGATCATCTGCCCATTTATGAGGCCCGCCAGCAGGGGTTTTTTGCCGACGAAGGACTTGACATCAAAATTATCAGCCCTTCCGAGACCACCGATGCCATCAAGCTGGTCGCTACCGGGAAAGTGGACATTGCGGTTTCCTACGAGCCCCAGACGATTATCGCGGCTGCCCGGGGGCTTCCGGTGGTGGTCATCGGCCGGCTGATCGAACATCCCCTGACCACGCTGATGTTTTTAAAAGACCGGGGCATTGAGACTCCCGCCGACCTGGCGGGGAAAAAAATCGGCTATACGGTCCCCGGCCTGATGGATGTGCTGCTCAAGGCCTTTGCCGCCATAAACGGTATCGAACAATATGAGGCCGTCAACGTCGGCTTTGCCATCGTACAGTCTCTGACCGCGGGCAGGGTGGATGCCGTTATGGGGCCTTTCAAGACCTATGAAACCGTTGAACTGACTCACCGGGGTTACAATGTCGGGTATTTCGAACTCGAAAAATGGGGCATCCCCGATTACGATGAACTGATTTTTCTGACCAGCCGCCAAAACCTGGAAAAAAACCAGGCAGCCATGACAGCGTTTGGCCGCGCGGTCAACCGCGCAATTGAAAAGGTGCGCCAAAATCCATCAGCTGCCCTGCAAAATTATTTCAAACAGGTGCCGGAGGCCGATCACCGGACCGAAACCGATGCCTTCCAGCTGACCCTGCCATACTATGCTGCCGATCAGAAGCTGGACCGCAAACGGTGGCAGCGGTTTGCCGATTTTGCATTGCGCTACGGGCTGATTGAAAGCAAAGTGGATGTGAAGTCCGTGCTCTGGACGCCGGGAGAATAAAACCCGCTCAGGCTGGCTGAAGCACAGCAGGCCTGGTTTAACCGCCGTCCGGCTTGATGATGACGATCCACTTGTCGTCGCAGGGGATGGCCCGGCCCGGGTTTTTAAGGTCTGCGGCCGGCATTTTTACCTCGGCGATGGCACGGGTGGTCACGATGGCCCGAATCCGGGGGTTGGCGGCGATTGATTGCCAGTTGTTGGAACAGGCCATGGGGCGATTGAAATAAAACTCCATGGCGGTTTGGGCGCGGCTGTAACATTTGTAAAAGACAATCTGACCGGGTGTAACCGGTTGCATTTTCAGCACACGGTTCATACGGTAATAGACGCTGGTTTTTTGCCGTCCCACGGTATCTCCCACGTCAATGAGCAGCAGCAGCACAATGAAGCTGATGAAAAGACCGGTCGTTTTGTATGGCAGAAACCGGCGCGCCGCAGCCAGGACGGCAGCCATCACAATGCTGTACAGCAGGGCGGGCCATAGTGAAACACCGTAGAACCAGGCAACCACCAGGGGGCTGACCGTACCCAGACAGACGGCTGCCAGCAGGAGGCGGTCGGCTCCCCGTAGGATGGACCCCAGTTTTTTTGTCCTTTTGAGAAAAAAAGGTATCGCCCAGGCGCCTATCAGGGCACAGGGCAGATAGACCGGCAGCAGGTAGCGGGTGCTTTTGGCCACCGTCAGGTGCAGGATAAAAACAATGGTCAGCAGCCACACCAGCGCAAACTGCAGCCCGTCTTTTTCCGGGAGCTGCCGGTGGTGGCGCATAAAAGCCCAGATTCCCATGACCACAAAGGGGGTGGCTGGAAGCAGCTTGAGCGGCATTTGAACCAGGTAAAAATAAAAGGCTTCCTGGCGGTCCATGATCCGGGTTTGTTGCAGGATGTGCCAGAAGGCGGAAAACTGGGGATGATGGACCAGAGCGATTATCCAGGGAAGTGTCACCAGGAGCAATACTGGGCTGGTCAACATGAAGCGTGCCGCTGACAGGCTGCGGCCTTCTGCCCGGCGGCTTGCCAGAAAGGCGTAAACAAATACAACGGCCAGGTTGGAAAAGGCAATCAGGGCCTTGTCCATAAATGCCAGGCCGGTTGCCAGCCAGAAGGCCATGTACCACAGCGTTTTATTTCTCGATACCGTCGCCTGCAACCCCTGATGGTAACAAACCAGGGATGCGGAAAACAGAACGCCAAACAGCATGTCGATGCGGGTGCGACGGGCCCACCACAGGTAATCGTAAGCTGACAGCAGGACAATGGCCGCCAGAAAAGCCGTTTGCGTGCTGCCAAAGATCCGGCGGGCAAAAAAGAAGGTGATCAGCACGCCGCAAAAAGCAGCCGCCGCCGAAGGCAGGCGGGCGGCGAAGGGGGTGACGCCGAAAATCCGGTAGGCCACCGCTGTCAGCCAGAATTGCAGCGGCGGTTTGTCCACATAAATTTTTCCCTGCTCATGCATCATCACCCAGTCATCAAACTGCAGGATTTCCCGGGCGACCTCGGCGTATCTCAGGTAATCTTTGGACTCGATGGGACGCCCGCCGAGGTTGAACAGCAGCGCGAAGAGGGAAACCAGAACAAGATAGACCAGGGCCTTTTTAGCCGTGGGAGCGGAGCTGTCGGCGGCGTCAGCAAGTTTATCAGCCATATGCGGTCATTGTTGTGGGTCTAGGGGGCAATCCCCGGATGTGAGAATACATCCTTGCTTTTATAGGAAAAAAAGCTATGGCGTGTCAATTTCTATTTTTTCCCGAGGTGGTAACTTCTCAATAAGTTGCGATTGACCCGCGTAATATGCATTTTGGCCTCGTTCCTGGTGTCCATTTGGGGCGCCATCGAATCGGTGGGCTAAATTTCAAGAACTCGTCGCGTGCTCCTCAAACAGCTTGAAATTTTTAACGCCCACCGATCCGTTGGCTTTTTTCCCCAAATGAACAATGGCACTCAACCAAAATACATATTACGCTTCATTGGTAGCAGAGCCCCCTTACTTTTTAAGAACTTACCTGGGATGTGGATATGCGGTTGACTTTTTGTGAAAATCCAAATAATTTCGGCCATTCGATGGGGTTAATAAAAGGGCTAAGGTTTTTCGGCTGATTTTCAAATAAAATACATCCTCGATGTCACTGAACCCATAAAACCGACGTGAATTGGCGGGGGCATGGTGTTTTCTGGAAACCGGTATGATACTCAGCGGTTTCTTGTTTTCGCAGTGTCCCTTGTTTGGGATGAATGGCACGGGACTCATTGAGTTTAGCAAAGTATAGCGCCTCGTCCCAAACAAGGGACACGCTGCTGAGGCAAAGATGCATACCGGTTGGAAGAAAATATCATGCACCGGCCAATTCACAACTTCGATTGGTTCCAATTTTTCGCTCTTATTGATATGAGTCCAGCAACGTGGAGCGAAAGTTGAACAAGGAGAGAAAAGCCATGAATGTTCCCTTTGTTGATTTGCATCGCCAGCTGGAACCGTTGCTGCCTGAAATTCAGGATGCGTTCAACAGCGTTATTGAACGCTGCGCGTTTATTAACGGTCCGGAGGTCAAGGCGTTTGAGAAAAAAATGACCGAATATTTGGGCCTTGCCGGTGTCTGCAGCCTTTCCAACGGCACCCATGCGCTGGCGCTCACCCTCCAGGCGCTGGGAATCGGGCCCGGAGACGAAGTGATTACGGTTCCCAACACGGCTTTTCCAACCAGTGAAGCCATTCACCTGGCCGGAGCCGAAGTGGTGTTTGCCGACACTGCCCCGGGGGCGTTCTCCCTGGACCCTGCGGCCGCCGAGCAGGTCATGACCTCCAGGACCCGGGCCATCATTCCCGTGCATCTATATGGAATCCCCGCCGACATGGATGCCCTGATGGACCTGGCTGAAAAGCACCGTCTTTTTGTGGTCGAAGACGTCGCTCAGGCCCAAGGGGCCCGTTACCGGGGTCGGCTGGTGGGCACTATCGGCCACGCCGCCTGCTTCAGTTTTTTTCCCTCTAAAAATTTGGGGGCTTTCGGTGACGGCGGCGCCATGGCTTCCGATGATACCGAGCTGGTTAAAAAAGTGCGTATGCTGGCCAGTCACGGCCGGGAGGAAAAGTACACCCATCTGATCAAGGGCACCAACAGTCGCCTGGACACTTTAAAGGCCGCCCAACTGTCCATCTGCCTGGATCATCTGGACGAGTGGAACCGGCAAAGACGTCAGGCAGCCGCCCTTTACGATGAGCTGCTGCAGCCCTATGAAGAGATTATCCGGCCCCGGGTTCCGCAAGCATGCGAGGCCGTCTGGCATGTTTATGTCATCCGTTACACCCGTCGTGACAAATTGGCGGATTTTTTAAATCAGCGGGGCATTAAAACCGGCTTGCATTATCCGTTGCCGCTGCATTTACAGCCGGTTTACGGGTATCTCGGCCTGGCTGCAGGATCGCTTCCCGAGGCTGAAGCAGCCTGTCAGCAGGTGCTTTCGCTGCCAATGTTTCCCTCAATAACGCCCGCAGAAATCCAAGCCGTGTGCGAGGCCGTCGGGCAGTTTTTCGAAACTGAAAAGAAAAAATAAGGATATCTCCTGATATGATGCCATCCGATCCGACATTGTCCATCGTTATTCCGGTATACAACGAGCAGGACAATCTTGTGCCCTTGCTCGACGAACTCGTCGCGGTTGTCCAGGAGTTGGACCAGCCTTTCGAGATCATCTGCGTGGATGACGCCAGTACCGACAACAGCTTTTCCGTGCTCCAGGATCTGAAACAGAAATACCCGCAGCTGCGGGTGATTCAGCATGCCGTCAACTGCGGTGAGAGCGCCGGGCAGGCCACCGGCTTTGCCCATGCCCGGGGCCGGTGGATTGTGACCATGGATGCGGATCAACAAAATGACCCGGCCGATATTCCGGCTTTGCTGGAAGCCTCCCGCCACGTGGATGCGGTGTGCGGCATTCGCCGCCGGCGGGAAGACAACTGGGTCAAACGCACCTCTTCGAAGGTTGCCAATGGTTTTCGCAACAAGGTGACCGGCGATGTCATTGCCGATGCAGGCTGTACTTTTCGTCTGCTCAAAAGAGAGGCTTTACGTGAGATTCCGGTTTTCAATGGCATGCACCGTTTCCTTCCCACCTTGCTGCGGCTGCAGGGATTTAAAGTTGTCGAAATTCCCGTCAACCACCGTCCCCGAATCCGGGGAGAGTCCAAGTATGGCATCGGCAACCGCATGTTCCGGGGCCTGGTGGATTGTTTTGCCATTTTGTGGTGGCGCAAACGATGCCTTCCCACCCGGCGGTTTGTACCTGAAGATGAGGTGCCGTCCCCGTGACCCGGCCTGCCCGCAAAGATTTTTTAAACACTGAGGATCCACCAGTCGCCCCTTACGGAGACAGACAGCAATTTTATCGCAATCTTGCCAAAGCGATGCTGCTGGCGGTGTTTCTTGTGGCCGCTCTGGCAATGATTCGGTTTTCGCCCCTGGGCAGCTATCTGAAGATTTCCAATATAAGCACTTTGCAGCAAAGATTGGCCGAATTCAATCACTGGGCCCCGGTTGTTTTTCTGCTGGTCGGCGCGGCCTTGATTTCCCTGGGTGTCCCGCGGTCGTTGGTCAGTATTCTGGGGGGGGTGGTGTTCGGTCTTTGGCTGGGCATTGTGCTGGCCCTGGCTGCCGCCCTGCTGGGATCTGTGGCGATTTTTTCGTTGACCCGTGTGCTGGGAAGGCCGCTGTTTAAGCAAAAAATCGGCGCCTATCAGAAAATCATTGCGCAGTACAGTAAAAGCAACGGGTTTTTACTGGTTATTTTGTTGCGCCAGCTTCCGTTGACCTGTATTCTGGTAAACGTTCTCATCGGACTGGCCCCGATTACAACCGGGGTTTTTTTGCTGGGATCCATTGTCGGACTGCTGCCGGAAACGGTTATTTTCGCCCTGTACGGCAGCAGCCTGCAGACAGGTTTTGTACTGCGCATTTCGGTGGCGTCATTTCTGCTGGTGTTGCTGGTGCTGCTGGTTCGGATTTATTACCAGCGTTCCGCCCTGGCCCGGGAGATATCCCGCAAGCTGAAAAACAACCCATCCGGAAAGGATCGTTGAAAATGAAAATTATGCAAATTGGAACCGGCCGTTGGGGGACCAATCATCTGCGGGTTTTGTCGAACCTGCCGGTGGATTTATATGTCGCGGAGATTTCCGGGACCGGGCGGAAAAGATGTCTTGAGCAAGGCATTGCACCGGATCACCTGTCTGATAACTACAGGGATTTTCTGGACATCGTCACCGCTGTGGACGTGGTGACGCCGGCTTTTTCCCATTTTGAACTCGGCAAAGAGATGCTTGAATGCGGCAAGGACGTATTCATCGAAAAGCCGATTGCCGAGACCGCCGCCCAGGCCCAGGATTTGGCTGCCATGGCGGACAAACGCGGGGCGATTGTCCAGGTCGGCCATATTTTTCGCTACGATCCGGCCACGGAATTTATCAAGCAATACCTGGCGTCCGGCCAGATGGGAGCGATACAATCGATGACCGGGACTTTTTCGGGTTTTAAACGGCCACGGGCCGATGGTGGGGTGACCATTTCCGATGCGATTCATTTTATTGATTTTTTTAATTACCTGATGCCGGCTGTCCCCACCCGGGTGCTGGCCCGTTGTGAAGACTTACTTAAAAGGGGTATGGATGACATGGCCTGGGTCTGGATGGATTATGACGGCGTGCCGGCGGTGGTGTAGGCCAATTATTTTTCTCCTGAAAAAAAGCGGCTGATCGTTATCATTGGTGAAAAAGCGACGCTGGTCTGTGACTTCGCCGCTTCCCAGGATAAAGTCAAAATTTATCGCAACCAGCACATCCTTGACCACGATACCTGGAAAACCATCAGCGGTGAGATCGTCCACAAGGAGATTTTGCCGGCCGAACCGCTTTTTCTCGAACTCAAAGATTTTTTGCAGTGTGTAACCGATCGGCTTCAACCCCGGGCGACCGCCCGGGCCGGGGTCGATGCCATGCGGGTGGTGGAGGCCGCCATACGCTCACATGGCCAGGGCTGTGAGATTGTCCTTTAAAACCAACCTTTGCATTAAGATTATTGCTAAAGTTTTCAGCAATTATACCGATCTGTTAAGCGTCCAGCTCGAAATTGGTGTTTTTTTCCAGTGGGCCGGGCGGACGGCATTTTTTTCAAAGTT
The DNA here is from genome assembly GCA_029932495.1 of Desulfobacterales bacterium. Lineage (GTDB taxonomy): Bacteria > Desulfobacterota > Desulfobacteria > Desulfobacterales > JAFDCJ01 > JAFDCJ01. The sequence goes on along the minus strand of JAOZPY010000013.1, from coordinate 5,273 downwards.
GCGGGGTTCAAACCTGCCAGCGGTTGAAACAACGCAGATTTTTAAGTTGCACGAGATGCCGGCTGAAATTATCATCCCACAATAAAAGCGGACGCTATGAAAAAATCGAGATCGAAAAATCAATCCACAGCGAAATCCAGGGCTTGCTCGCCGTCCGGGGAAACGTTCGACCGGCGTGCCTCCGAGTTGACCGAACTGCTGGGGGCCTGCCGTGAACTTAGCGATATCCTTAACCCCCGTGAACTGTATGCCGCATTTGCGGGCATTTTAAGAAGTAAGTTCGGGGTGTTAAAGCTGGGCCTTTTCGTTTATGACGGGCAGCAGGCAGCGTTTGAGTTGGTTTTCAGCCATGGCCTGGGAAAATTGAATTACAAATTTAAAAGCGATAAAAAGGATTTGTGGCAGACGCTGCTGAAGGGTACGCCATTTCCCGTTGTCGACCGTGACGGGGAGCCTCTTTTTCCCAGTTTTCTGGAAAAGCAGGATCTAAAGGTGCTGCCCTCGGAGTTGTGGGTTCCTCTGGTAATGCGCGGCGAGGTCATCGGGATTTTAACCGTGGGGCGCAAGGCCGGCCGCAAGCCCTTTGATGATTTTGATCTGTATTTTTTACAGCAGATCGGCGCTCAGGCGGCAGTTTCCATAAATACTTGCCGGCTGTATGAGCGGCGGCGAAAAGAAAAGGAGGATCTGGATAAAACGCTGCAAAACCTGTCGTTGCTGTATGATATCGGCAAAGCCATGAATTTTATCAGCGATCTTAAAAAACTTCTTCAGTTCATTCTCAACCAGGCCATTGACATCACTGCAGCCGAGAAGGGCTCGATCATGCTGTATGATCCCGAAACAAATCGGCTGAACATCCGCGTACTGGCCGGACTGGAGGACACCGACTACCAGGAAAAGGTCAATTGCAATGAAATTGAATGCCGCAGTTTTCGACCCGGAGAGGGTATTGCCGGGCAGGTTTTTTTAAGTGGCAACCCCATGATCGTAAACAACATCCGGGAAGATGAAGTGTTCATCGCTTCGGAAACATCCTTTGTGCGCTCTATCGCCTGCATTCCTATGGTGGTTTACTCTGATGTGATCGGTGTTATTAACGTGACCAATAAAAAGGGCGGACAGCAATTTGACGATGAAGATGTCAGAATGCTCAAAGCTGTTGCTGATCAGGCCGCGGTGGCAATTAACAAAGCGCAGCTGTGGGATTTGGCAGTCACCGATTCGCTGACCGGTCTTTATGTGCGCCGCTATTTCATGGTCAAGTTGCAGGAGGAAATGCACCGGGCTGACCGCTATAATAAAACGCTTTCCGTCATTATGGTCGATCTTGACAAGTTCAAAAACATTAATGACACATACGGGCATGCTGCGGGCGACCGGGCGCTGAAAGCCATCAGTCAGTTTCTGCAAAAAAATGTCCGGGATGTGGATGCCATTGCCCGCTACGGGGGGGAAGAATTCGTCATGCTGATACCGGATGCCGACAAGGATGCCGCCCTGTGTCTGGCTGAGCGGCTGCGCGACGAGCTTTCCAGAATCCGGGTGGGGGATCTGCCGCAAATTACGATCAGCCTGGGGATTGCCTCCTATCCCGCTGACGGCACCGATATTGAAGATTTGATCAAAAAGGCAGACGTCGCCATGTATGCCGCCAAGCAGGCCGGCCGCAACAAGGCGGTAAAATATTCTGATAACATCAAATTGGTCAGGCCATCCAGCAGCCCTCCGGAAGAAAGCCTGGCCGCGCTTTAACGCCCCATTTTTTTTGCAGCCCCTTACAATTATGCTTGTATCCACCCTCTGAACTTGGTATTGAGCATCCAGTCGTTCGTTGAAACACCTTTAAAAAACAACATATTTCAGATTCTCGGCTTATCCGGGGTAGAGGAGGAGGAATTATGGCGGATATACTGGACGTAATCAAGGACAGGGACCCCCAGGAAAAAGAATTTCACCAGGCCGTCAGTGAGGTGATGGAATCGGTCAAGCCGGTATTGGATCAGAACCCGATTTATCGGCAGGCCAGGATTCCCGAGCGGCTGGTGGAGCCCGAACGGGTGATCATGTTCCGGGTGCCCTGGACCGATGACCAGGGAAACATTCAGGTCAACCGGGGTTTTCGCATTGAGATGAACAGCGCCATTGGACCTTACAAGGGCGGGCTGCGGTTTCACCCGTCGGTCAACCTGGGCATATTGAAGTTTCTGGCCTTTGAGCAGGTGTTTAAAAATGCCCTGACCACGCTTCCCATGGGCGGCGGCAAAGGCGGGTCGGATTTTGATCCCAAAGGCAAGTCTGACTACGAGGTGATGCGGTTTTGCCAGAGCTTTATGAGTGAGCTTTTTCGTCATATCGGCCCCAACACGGATGTTCCCGCCGGCGATATCGGCGTCGGGGCGCGGGAGATAGGTTACCTGTTCGGCATGTACAAAAAGCTGCGCAATGAATTTACCGGGGTACTGACCGGCAAGGGGCTCAACTGGGGCGGCAGTCTGATCCGACCGGAAGCCACCGGTTACGGGTCGGTATATTTTGCCGCCGAGATGCTGGCCACCCGCAGCGAGACTTTGGAGGGAAAAACGTGCCTGGTTTCCGGCTCGGGCAACGTGGCGCAGTTTACCGTGGAAAAACTCATTGAACTGGGGGCCAGCGTGGTGACCATGTCCGATTCATCGGGCTACATTTATGATGAAAGCGGTATTGACGCTCAAAAGCTGGACTACGTGAAAATGCTTAAAAATGTCCGCCGGGGCCGCATCAAGGAGTATGCGGAAAAGTACAGCTCTGCGGTTTATACCGCGGTTGATTCCGCACTGGATTACAACCCGCTGTGGAACCACAAGGCCGACTGCGCCTTTCCCAGTGCCACCCAGAATGAAATCAACAGTCGCGATGCCCAGCACCTGGTCGACAACGGCGTGGTGATGGTCTGTGAAGGGGCGAACATGCCCACCATGCCCGAGGGGATTCACGTTTTTAAAGAGCATAAAATTCTTTACGGGCCGGGCAAAGCGGCCAATGCGGGCGGGGTTTCGGTTTCGGGGCTGGAAATGACTCAGAACAGCATGCGTCTTTCCTGGACGCGCGAAGAAGTCGACAGTCGTCTGAAACTGATCATGAAGACAATCCACCAGACCTGTGTGGATGCCGCCGAACAGTATGGAAAGCCGGGCGACTACGAGGCCGGGGCCAATATCGCCGGCTTTGTCAAGGTGGTCGATGCCATGCTGGATCAGGGCCTCGTCTAAAAATTTCCGCCTGAAAACGGCCCTTTTCCGCAATCTCTGCGTCTATCTCAGGATTTGTTTGTGCGGCGTACTGCGCGTACGCCTCCGCACAATCCTTCGATATCCTTGACCTTGCGAAAAATTGCTCGTTTCAAGTCGGAAATTTTAAGTGCTTTGTCGATTCCTATGATAAATTTTTTAATAATTGTGGTGGCGGTTATACTGCTGGCGGGGCTGCTGTATTTTGAGAGAACGGATCAGCTTAAAGGCAAGCTGCCCGTTAAAACCGTCCTTTCCTGTCTTTTTATTGTCACCGCTCTGGTGCAACCCCATCCGGTGGCCGGTTTCTATTATATTATGCTGACCGGCCTGTTTTTCTGCCTGGGAGGTGATGTGTTTCTGGCCCTGCCCGGGCAGCGGATGTTTTTTTTCGGGCTGGTATTTTTTTTGCTGGGCCATGTTTTTTATGTGATCGGCTTTTTTTACCTGGCCCACATAAACCCCGGGACCTGGATGGCGACGCTGGCCGCCCTGATTGTCAGCGGTGCCGTTTTTTTCTGGCTGCGGCCCCACCTGGGCGCCATGTTGATTCCGGTAGCGGCTTACATTATCGTAATTTCCGTGATGGTCATCGGCGCTGGGACTGTGCTGGGCGATGCCGGGGTTAATTCAACCGGTCGGCTGGCTGTTCTGGCCGGTGCCGTCTGTTTCTATGTTTCAGATTTATTCGTGGCCCGGGACCGCTTTTTGGAATTGCAGTTTGTCAACCGCCTCATCGGACTGCCTCTGTATTACGGGGGGCAGTTTGTACTCGCCTTTTCGGTAGGGCTTATCCAGTAGGGTTTTATGCCTGACCCGTGGTGATCAGCAACACTCCCGCCAGGACGATGAAGACCCCCACGATAATACCGGCGGTGATTTTTTCGAATTTGCCGAGGAAAAAATAACTGAGTATCAGCACCATCAGCGGGTGCAGATTGGCCAGAGGGGTGACAACAATCGCCGTCCCATAGGAAAGGGCGTAAAACAGGGTCAGCCAGGCGGTGGTAAGAAAAATTCCCGTTATAATAAAATAGGGCAGGTCTTTTTTGCGAATAGCGATAGCAGCTCTTAATTTTGCGGACAGCAGACACATGATGGAATAGAAAATCAACGACGTCGTAAATCCTGTCGTCACCCCGAGTACCGGCGAGTCGAGCACATTCAACCCCTTTTTTCTCAGGACCACGGCAAAGCCAAAAAATATTGCCGCCAGCAGCGGAAACAATAGATTTTTTCGGTTGTGGCTGGTGGGCTTCGGGTGCTGGTTCAGTTGGCGTTCAAAAATTACGATTCCACCGATGATCGTCATAATGCCCAGGCCGATTTGCAGGGTGAGGGTTTCACCGAGCATTACAATAGCGAACAGGGCGGTAAAAGCGGGTCCCATGGCCAGGATAGAGGCGGAGACCGATGCCCCGATGCGGTCCAGGCTGATAAAAAACAGCCAGCGGACCAGGGCCGGCGAAAATATGCCGGCGGCGGCAAAGTAGATCAGGGCCCTGGATTTCAGATAATCCCCTGGGACCATCAGCCATGAAATGATCAGAAAAACGATGGTACCCACCAGCGTTACCATCAACATGGCAGTAGTGGGGTTGGTGCGTTCAACTGCCTTTTTCATCAGGATGGTGGCCACCCCGATGAGACAGGATGCCAATATGGCCAGACCGGCTGCTAACATGGCTGCTCGCGGCTAAAGGTTGCATGTCAAAATTGACAGGTTTGATATCGTGTGTCAGAATTGGTGCCGGCTGATGCTGCAGTTTATGCGGCGATAAAATCCGGAAACAGGGACTATACCTGCTTAAGGATTGAATTTCAACCAGCATGATTAACGTTTGCGTAATACCAATGTGGCCATAAGGTAATTTCTCAAAAAGTTGTGGTCCGCCCGCGCAAGATGCATTTTGATTTCGCTTTCTGTGTCCATTTGGGGCGCCAGCGGGTCGGTGGGCTAAATTGCAAGAACTCGGCGCAAGCGCCTCAAACAGCTTGCAATTT
>JAOZPY010000202.1:4016-5635 GCA_029932495.1 Desulfobacterales bacterium | reverse complement strand
GCCAGGAGCCGTTTAATCTCATGCTGACGGACATCAAGATGCCCGGCATGGACGGTGTCGAACTGTTAAAAGCAGCCAAAGAGGCCTGCTCCGATTTGTCTGTGCTGATGATGACCGCCTATGCAACGGTGGAGACCGCCGTGGAAGCCATGAAGGTCGGGGCATTGGACTACCTGATGAAACCGTTTGACCCGGAAAAATTGATACCAATGATTGTCAAGGTACATGAAGATCTGGAGGCCAGTCGATATCAACAATTAGAAATTGGATCCATCGTTCTGTGCGGCGGCACGGATTATTTCAATCCGGCCAATGAGAAGAATGTTTACGGTTACGGTGTCAACCCCAGCGTTGTAACCAGTCTTGAATTCGAACGGATCATGAGCGGGACCGGACCCAGCCAGGGGAAGATGGTCCGGCCCCACGACGGTAAGCCGGTAAAAAAGATTGCCTGGTTTCAGTGTGTGGGTTCCCGCGATATCCAGCATGATGCAGATTTTTGTTCATCGGTGTGCTGCATGTATGCCATCAAAGAGGCGGTGCTGGCAAAGCAGCGCGGAGGAGCACAGCTGGAAGCGGCGATTTTTTACATGGATATGCGCACTTTTGGAAAATCTTTCCAGCGTTACCGCGATCAGGCGCAAAACGATTACGGGGTGCGTTTTGAAAGGAGCCGGATTCATTCCGTAACATCGGAAGAGAAAACCGGCGACCCGGTTGTGCGTTACGTGCGCACCAACGGTGCGGTTGAAAATGAAACCTTTGACCTGGTGGTGCTGGCGGTGGGTCAGCGCCCGGCTGCGGGAACGGCGCAGATTGCCGGACTTGCCGATATCCCCTTGAATCCGTGGGGGTTTGTCCAGACCGAAGCGTTTTTGTCGGCTGCCACCGCCCGGCCGGGGATTGTTGTGGGGGGATCCTATGCCGGGTTGAAAGATATCAGTGAGTCGGTGGTATTCGCATCGGCGGCATCGCTGGAGGCCTCCCGCGTGATCCATTCCGCCGGCGGCGGACTGGTCGCAGAGCCGCTGTCAGAAACGGTAACCCGCGATGTTGCCAGACAAACCCCGAAAATCCTGGTGGCCCTGTGTTCCTGTGGCAACAAATTTTCCGGTTACCTGGATGTGGAAAACATCGCCCGGCAAATTGAGCAGGACCCCTGCGTGGACCGGGTGGTCTGCCTGGAAAACACATGCACGGCCGCCGGATGGGATGAGCTTGCCGGGATCGCCGCAGAAGCCACCCCCAATCGTGTTCTGATCGGTGCCTGTCACCCTTACCTGTATATCAGCAAGCTCAGGGAACTGGGGCGCCGAATCAACCTGGATTCCGCCCTGATGGATGTGGTGGATATTCAATCAGCGGCCATTGCCCACAGCTCAAAGCCGGCGGCGCCGGAAGGGCAAAATCCGGGGTCCGGCACCCAAGCAGCTCAAAGTGCTGAAGAAGCCGCCGGTCTGGTTTTCGACCTTCAGCTTTGTGCCCTGAACATGGGCCTGGCCCGGCTCAAACGCATCGATCCGCTGCCGGTGCCCCGGATTAGCGTTTCGCGTCGGGCACTGGTCGTGGGCGGGGGAATTGCCGGCATGCACGCCGCCCTGGCGATTGCCGACCATGGG
>JAOZPY010000202.1:0-4006 GCA_029932495.1 Desulfobacterales bacterium | reverse complement strand
GCTATCCGGTGGAGCTGGTTGAAAGGGACGTGAAACTCGGGGGCAACCTGCACTGGCTGCACGGGACCATCGACGGTGATCGCACCGGCCCGCTGCTGGAAGAGACGGTTGCGAAGGTGGAAAAACACCCCAATATTGAGGTTCACCTGGATTCAATGATTACCATTTCCTTCGGCCAGGTGGGAAAATTCTACACCACGGTTGAAAATGGCGAAGGCACAACCAAAACCATTGAACACGGTGTGACCATTATTGCCACCGGCGGTCATGAGGCCCAAACGGATTCATACGGTTTCGGCACCAGCCAGGCCATCATCACCCAAAAAGAGCTCGAATCCCGATTGGCGGCCGACGATTTCGATGCGCAGCGCATCGGATCGGTGGTGATGATCCAGTGTGTTGATTCCAGGCAGGAGCCGAGAAATTACTGCAGCCGGGTGTGTTGTCCCACATCCCTGAAACATGCCCTGGCCTTAAAAGAAAAAAACCCGGATATCGCCGTCTATATCCTGTATCGTGACATGATGGCCCTTGGTTTTGTCGAAAGCTATTTCACCAGGGCCCGCCAGGCGGGTGTCATTTTCATCCAGTACGATCCGGGCGACAGGCCGCAGGTTTCAGCTGCGCAAGGAACCGATGATCGTGTAGTGGTGGGTGCCGTTGATCCACTGCTGGCACGGCCGGTGCAAATTGAAGCCGACCTGCTGGTGCTTGCCACCGGCATCATTCCGGAGCTGCCGGCACAGCTGGCAGCCGCTTTTGGCATTGATACGGATCCGGACGGTTTTTTCGCAGAAGCCGATTCAAAATGGCGTCCCGTGGATGCCCTCAAAGAAGGGGTTTTTGCCTGCGGGCTGGCCCTGTCGCCGCGATCGGTTCCCGAAGCAATCGCCACCGCCGGTGCAGCCGCCCAGCGGGCTTTGCGAATCCTGGCCCACGAAAAATTGTCAGCGGGAAAAGTCGTGGCATCCGTGCGTGAAAGCCTGTGCAGTCTTTGTGAGCGTTGCATCGAAACCTGCCCGTACGATGCGCGATCTCTGGATACTGGCCGGGAAAAAGTGTTGGTCAACCCGGCCATGTGCCAGGGCTGCGGCGATTGTGCGGCAATCTGTCCCAACGGTGCTGCGGTTTTGGAGGGATTTCGCCAGGAGCAGATGTACGATGTAATCGATGCAGCGTTGTCTTGAGAAGCCCGGGCGGGAAAATCTCCCCGGGTTTTCATTTTGTTTGCAATCAATTAAGGCCAAAGCGGGTCGAGGCTGCACATGTTTAAAATGATTCGACATCTACGGCACAGTCTCGGTTCAAAGCTGATTCTCATGGTGGGCCTCACGCTTCTGATCACCATTTCTGCCTGGGCCTATTTCAATATCAGGTATCAGAAGCAACGGCTGATGGGTGAAATCCTGGCAGGAACCGATCGTCTGTCCGACACCATCCGGCTGGGCACCCATTATGCCATGATGCTCAACTCCAGGGACGATATCAACCAGATCATCAGGAACATCGGCCGGCAAAAAGAGATCGAAACCATCCGTATTTACAACAAGCAGGGACAGATCAAGTTCTCCAACCGTCCCGATGAGGTGGACACAAGAACCGACATCAAGGCCAGAGCCTGTGATATCTGTCACTGCACCGAGCCGCCACCCACCTCCCTGCCTTTGGCGAAAAGAACCCGTATATTTAAAAACGCAAATAATTACCGCATGCTGGGGGTTATCAGCCCGATTTTAAACCAGCCCGGCTGTTCCACGGACGACTGCCATGTTCATCCGCCGGATAAAAAAATTCTGGGAGCCCTGGACGTGGTGGTGTCTTTGAAAGATACCGACCGGGAGATCGTGCAGGTTGAAAAAAGGCTGATCGCCTTGGCGGGGCTCGTGTTTTTGGTGGCTTCGTCCATTATTTTCATTTTCGTGCTGCGGTTTGTCAACCGGCCCGTTCGCAAGTTGATCGAGGGCACCCGCCGGATTGCCCGGGAAGAAGACCCCCAGCCGGTTCGGGTGGACCAGGACGATGAAATGGGGCAGCTGGCCCGGGCCATCAACCAGATGTGCCGGGAAGTCACGGAAAAGAGGCAGGAGCTCAACCGGCAGCGCGACGAGTACCAGTTTTTATTTGAGCAGGTACCGTGTCTGATCACGGTGCAGGACCGCGATTTCAAGTTGCTGCGCTACAACCGGGAATTTGCCGAACGCTTTGACCCCCAGCCCGGCGATTTTTGCTTTCATGCTTACAAGGGGCGCAATGAGAAATGCGACTACTGCCCGGTGGCCCTGACTTTTGCCGACGGCCTTCCCCATTACAGCGAGGAAATCGGGGTCAACAAGGGCGGCTCGCCGACATACTGGCTGGTGCGCACCTCGCCCATTAAAGACGCCGACGGCAACATCGTGGCCGCCATGGAGATGAGCCTGGATATCACCCAGCGCAAACTGCTGGAAAAGGAGTTGGCCAAATCCGAGAAAAAATACCATGAAATTTTCAACTACATTCCCACCCCGCTGTTCGTGCTCGATGACGAGACCCTTGAGATCATTGACTGCAATCACAGCGTCAAGACCGTTTACGGCTATGACAGCCACGAGATTATCGGCCGGTCTTTTTTAAGCCTGTTTGCGGAAAGCGAACGGGACCGCTATGCCGCGGTTGTCCGGAGTTCTGCGGTGATCAACCAGGTCAGGCACCTGCACAAATCCAGGGGCACCATTTTTGTCAACATCCGAATTTCCCCGGCCGAATATCCCGGCAAAAAAGTGCTGCTGGTAATTACCAGTGACATTACCCAGCGACTGGAAGCTGAACAGCAACTGATCCAGGCCAGCAAAATGGCCACCCTGGGAGAGATGGCCACCGGCATCGCCCATGAACTTAACCAGCCCCTGTCGGTGATCAAGACCGCCAGTTCGTTTTTCATCAAGAAGCTGGAATCAAACAAGGCCATTGAAAACGATGTGCTGACAAAAATGCTATACAAAATTGACAATAATGTCGACCGGGCCGGCAGGATTATCAACCATATGCGCCAGTTCGCCCGCAAATCCGATCTGGACCTGGAAAAAGTGCAGCTCAACCAGGTGCTGGCGAACGCCTTTGAGATTTTCAGCCAGCAGTTGAAATTGCGCGGCATCGAAGTGGTCTGGGACATAGACGATCAGCTGCCCATCATCCAGGCCGATGCCAGCCGCCTGGAGCAGGTGATGATCAACCTGCTGATCAATGCCCGGGATGCCATCGAGGAGCGGTGGGGACCCCGGCCGGCTGAAGCGGCAGATAAAAAAATCACGTTAAAGACCGAATCTGACGGCCACAGGGTGCGTTGCCGTATTTGCGATACCGGAACCGGTGTGCCCGCGAACTTGAGGGATAAAATCTTTGAGCCTTTTTTCACCACCAAGGAAGTCGGCAAGGGCACCGGGCTGGGACTTTCCATCAGTTACCGGATCGTTAACGACTGCGGCGGCACTATCAGGGTGATTCCCAACCGGCCCGGCGGTGCCTGTTTCGTGGTGGAGTTTCCGGCGCTGCAGGCCGAAAAACCCGATAACGGACAGACCCATGAAAGATAAAATTCTGCTGGTTGACGACGAACCGGACATTCGCGAGATCCTCAGCCTGGCCCTTTGCGATATGGGTTACCAGGTGCTGGAGGCGGAAAACGGATTTCAGGCGCTTGAACTTTTTTGTGACGCCCGCCCGTCCATCGTGCTTACGGATATCAAAATGCCCGGCATGGACGGTATCGAGCTGCTGCAAAAGGTGAAATATGAAAATCCGGAAGCCGAAGTCATCATGATCACCGGGCACGGGGATATGGACTTGGCTGTCCGCAGCCTGAAACATGAAGCCACGGATTTCATCACCAAACCCATCAATGTGGATGCGCTGGAGATTGCCGTCAAAAGGGCCCGGGACAAAATCCTTATCCGGCAGCAGTTAAAGCAGTACACCGCCAGCCTGGAAAACCTGGTGCGTGAAAAAACCCAGCTGCAGGATCACCTGA
>JAOZPY010000201.1 GCA_029932495.1 Desulfobacterales bacterium | reverse complement strand
CCGTATTCCGCCTTCGGCGGGCCGGAGGCAGGGGCAAATAAAACCATTTTAGCTAATTTGCAAAACGTTCTTTGGGCGGATTGAAATATCCGTACTTCAACCGGGGAAACTGTTTTCGAATCTGCTCCAGCACGGTTTGCATACCCACCGGTCTACCTCCTGCATCCACCCGGTTCATGGCCTGCCAGTACCGCAAGGGGTCAAAATTCAGATTGCGCCATTGGATCATGTGAATGGGAAATTTTTCCAGAAACCGACCCAGTGCCGCCACCTCCGCCGGGCTGTCGGTAAAACCGGGCATGTTCAAGTAGTTGAGGGCCACAAATTTGCCGCGTGCAAGTGCCAGGTCGATGCTTTTGAGCACATCGGAAAAGCCATAGTCCCGGGGCCGGAAATAGGCCTCATAGCATTTTTTGCGAACACTGTTGATGCTGATGCGGATACTGTCCAGGCCGGCATTAAAAAGCAGCCCGAGGCGGTCGGGCAGGCTGCCGTTGGTGTTCATATTAATGGTCCCGCGGCCGGTTTGCCGGCGAATCTGCGCAATGGCCGGTTTAATGACCCGAAAAGCCAGCAGGGGATCACCTTCACAGCCCTGACCGAAGCTGACCACGCTGTGTTTCACCCGCTTGATATGAGCCAGGGCCACCTCCACGATTTCCCCGGCCGTGGGGGTAAAGGCGATACGCTGCTGACTGTTGGAAATCCCTGAATGCTGCTGCAGGGAAAGGCACCCCAGGCAGCGGGCATTGCATTGCCGGGCGGTGGGCAGCGGCGCTTCACAGCGACCCAGGAAAAAGTTTTTGGCGGCTGGACAGCCGTATTCCAGAGCGCATTTTTCCAGGTGCGCCCGCAGGCGGTTTTGCGGCATCCGCCGACGCATGCGCTCGATGCCGGCCACGACATCCTCATGTTTCATCAACCTGAGATCCTGGCGCCTTTCGGCATCCACCCGGATGACGGCGGATCTGAATTTGCCCCGGTGCCATCCCACCGCCCCGTAAGAAAACAGGGGCAGCGGCTCGGCCCTGTTATTTTCATGAAAACCGCTGATGGCCGCAACCACGTACCCGGGAGAATTAAAAGCCGCCACCGGAAAAAGCGGTTGCCCCGGTGCATAGGGATTTTCCTGCAGGACTTCCAGCTTGCCGGTGCGCCGGTTGAGCACAATCGGCCGGCGATCAGGCAAAAACATCAATTCGCTGCCGTAAGGCAGGTTGCGGGTGTCTGCCACTGACAGTGGCTGGACCCGTTGATCCGCCATTCCCACGGCCGCATAGCCGTCGAGTTCAAAAATCTCCCCGGACCGGTTGGCCACCAGGGCGGTGAGCAGTGACTTTGTCCCCTTGGGCGTTTTTTTCAATATCCAGTTTCCTTCACCTTCGATTGTCCTGAAAGTGTCCTGCGACAGTTCGTAGATGGACACTCAATAGCATAAAACAGATTGGCAACGAAAGGCTTTGTTGGAGGGTGGCCATGGTGAAGGAAAACGCTCATAATAAAAAAGACCTCTGTTAAAAGCGCAATCATTTACAATTGCCATTATTGAGCTATATTATGAAATCAGCATGAAAATTTCCTTTTGAAGGAGAGGATCGTTACGCCATGCCGACCGAATTGCAAAATTTAAAAGAATCCAACGAATTTTTAAATCTCCTGCTCGACAATATGGACTCGGCGGTACTGGTTGCCGATGAAAAGCTGAAGATTCATCAATTCAACAAATCTTTTCTGGATCTTTTCGACAATGCCGCAGACTCCATCCTGGAAGCAGGCTTTGGTGAAATCGCCGGCTGCGTCAACGCCGTTCGGGAAAATAAAGCCTGCGGACAAACCTCCCAGTGCGCCAATTGCCTGCTGCGCCGCTCGCTGGTCCTGAACCTCACCGATAAACCGCCCGTCGACAAGCAACCGTTGAATCGCATATTTTTTATCAACGGCAAACCCGTGCAAAAATATCTCCAGTTCAGCACCCGCCGCATTACGTTCCAGGGTCGGAAAATGTTTCTGGTGATCATTTACGATGTTACGGATATTGAAAAACAAAAAATCGAACTGCAAAAAAAACAGAAACTGATTGTCCAGGATCTTGAAGCCGCGGCGGCCATTCAAAAAAACCTGCTGCCGGCCCGATCCCCGATTATTGAAAACATGCAGGTCGCCTGGGAATTCGAGCCCTGTACGCAAATCGGCGGTGACATATTCAACATCCACAACATGGATGAACGCAAGGTCGGCCTGTACATGCTGGATGTTTGCGGCCATGGCGTGCCGGCCGCTTTAATCTCGGTGGCCGCCTCCCAGTTTCTAAACAGCGGCGACGGTCTGCTGGGCAACAACTGCGAGCTGGTATCACCGGAGCTTGTGCTGGCCAAACTCTACCGGGAATTTCCGTACGAACGCTTTGACAGTTTTTTCAGTATTATCTGTATGACCATCGATATCCGGCAGGGTTTGCTGACATACAGCAATGCCGGTCATCCGCCACCCGTTTTGCTGCGATCAGACGGAGCCATGGAAACGCTTGATCACCATGGTCCTGTCGTCGGCCTTGACTGTGACCAGTCCGCCGGCCAGCAGACGCTTGGGCTGGAAAAAGGCGACAAGATCCTGCTGTATACCGACGGGTTGCTGGAAAACCGAAACCCGGCCGGCGCTTTTTTTGGAAAACAGCGATTTTATGACAGCCTCCGGAAATATCACCATCAGCCCATAAAGGAGCTGGTCGCTTCGATCTACAACAGCACACTGGATTTTCGCCGGCACGCGAAACCCGACGATGATGTAAGCATTCTGGGCGTGGAATACCGCGGGCAGGTGCAGAACCATTACAGCATATAAAAACGCCATTTCCTTCTTAATCTAAATCATCCGGCAGGATAGATGTCCAACTCGCCCGGGGGCTCTACCCGCTTTGTCACGCTTGCATATACATCACGCAGCGCGAAGTTCTCCCATCCACTTTCAGCACAAAGGGCTCATCCAGGGTAATGCGGGCGACAAAGGCGGTTTCTTTGATCACGGGCAATGATGTCAGCCACTGCCAGTCGAAAAAATCTTCCTGGTCATCTGAAACCGTGACATAGTTGATCCCCAGTGTTGAGATATTGTGAAAAAAATGCGAGCCTTGGGAGGGTTCGGCCTTCAACTGGGCGGAAAAAGTTTCCACCATCGCGCCCACCCCGCAAATGTCCGCCCAGCTGACCGGGATTCCCAGCCAGTGGTCGGCCGATCCCCACCGGCCGGGACCAATGAGAAGATATTTTCGATCCTCGCGCAACAGGTCTCCATTGAGCTCCGCGATCTGGCGGGCAACCTCCCGGGTGTGGCGGGCCTCGAAAACGTCCGGCTTCACGTATAAAATGTCGGCCATATCGGATTTTTCCGCGTTTCCGAGCGCGTGATGCGAGCGGCAAAAAGCCCGGGCAACTTCTGCTGTGCTGATTTGCACCTGGTCAAGCTCCGCCCGCGCGGTCATGGGCCGCAGCTGTAAAAAGGCAAACTCGACCGGTCGGTCTTTTGCCTGGGGCCAGTTGACGGAAAACTCCAGTTCCACCGGACAGCCCATCCCCTCATGGCCCATCTGCAAAGCTTCTGAAAGCAGTTCGGCCAAGGGAAACAGGTCGTATTTAAGCACCTGGGCAAAGGTAAGCACCCGGTAGCCGGCAATGGCCGTGGTGTCTCGAATCCGGTGATCATCGGGGATATATGTACTGGCAAGCAGTTTCATGGGGGGATCATCGAAAACATCGTCGACTTCGCGCTTGGCAAGGTTGTCCTCTTCTGAAATCCCGCATTCGCGGCGCAAATCCCCCATCTTCAATGAGTAGAAAAAACGCTGGCAATTTTCAAGAATATCTTCCACGCTTGTGCGCTGGGGCAGGATGTGGGGATACTTCGGAGAAAACCGCAGGGCCTTTTCTCCGCTCATCACTGTTTTTCCCAGCCCCATGGCCACGGTGGCGATGCCTTCTTCCGGTTTCATCTTGGCAAACGGGTAGTAATTATGGGACTGGGCCACCCCGGAGATGGCGGGATAAAAATAGTCACCGTAGCGCTCCCCCACCAGCTGCTGGATGATCACCGCCATTTTCTCTTCTTCGGTGCGCTGGCCCACCCGGCGGGAAAAGGCCTTGGGATCCTGAAAGTAGGTGGAGGCATACACCAGTTTGATGGCGGTCAGTAGGTGATGCAGCCGGGTATCCAGATCCGGATTGTCATTGGCCAGCATATAGGTCCGGTAAAGTCCCGCATAGGCGCGAAACTGAGCATCTTCCAGCAGGCTGGACGAACGCACCGCCAGCGGGTAGGAAATTTTTTCCAGATACGCCCGCAGATCGTCGGCAATCCATTGGGGAAATTTCGCCTGGCAGAAAGCATCGGCCACCGCTTCGTCGGCAACGTCCGCCTTGGAAAATCTCTTCAGATTATTTTCTTCTACAAAGGCGTCAAAACCATCAGTGGTGATGACCATGGTCTGGGGAATAAACAGGTTGACGTCTTTAAATTTTTTACGGATCGTCGGGAGCCGCTGCAGCAGATTGGATACAAACGCCAGGCCCCGGGCCTTGCCGCCCAGAGACCCATTGCCGATTTTAAAAAATTCCGTATCCGGATCGAACTCCCCGGCCTCGAAATTGACCACCACTCCTTTTTGGCGACGACGGCGGCGGACCTGAATAATCGAAAGCAGGTACTGCCGGTGACTGTTGACATTGGAAAAATCATCCATGCGGATGGGACGCATCTTGGAAGCCAGCATGATTTCCGTCCGTGCAAAAAACCAGCGGGAAAAATCATTGCGGCTGGTGTGGTACATAAAGCAGTCATCCGGAATATTTTGCAGCTGCTTTTCAAAAGAACGCATGTTCGATGCCCGGGCAATCTCCCGTCCGTCAGGGCTGCGAAAAACAAAATCACCAAATCCCAGCTGATCCGCGAAAAACGCATGCACTTCGGCAATCAGCGAGGGGGAGTTTTTGTCCACAAACACAGCCGGAATCCGCACGGCTTTTTCAGCGTTGGACGGCTCGGAGCTGGTCAGCAGCAGCGGGATATCGAAGCGTTCATTTTTGATTCGGGATAAAAAAGTCACGCCGGCGTTATCATCCACCCGGCCGTTGTGCGGGAAACGCACATCGGAAATAGCCCCCAGCAGGTAGGGTTCATAGGTTTCGTATAACTGCAGCGCCTCTTCATAATTGCGGGCCACCAAAATTTTGGGACGCGCACGCATGGTGAGCAGCCGGTGCTCCTGGTTGAGCCCTTCTTCAAGCAGCTCCTGGGTCTGGCTGACCAGCTCGCGGTAAAGCACGGGCAGCAGAGTTGAAATGTAAAGCGGGGAGTCCTCCACGAATAAAATGACCCGAATGCCGGCGGACTGCGTATCGTGGGCCACGTTCATCGCGTCTTCGGCGCTTTTGACCAGGGCCACCAGGATATCCGTGTCCCCCGACCAGATAAAGGTCCGGTCAATTCCCGGCGGCTGCGTGAACACCCGGCTGGATTGTTCCGCCGGCATCACACTTTGGGTCAATAGGATAACAGGCAGTTCGGGATCGATTTTTTTCACTTCCCGTCCCAGCACAAACGCATCCATGTCCACCAGCTGGAGCATGGTGATTACCATGTCAAATTTTTTTTCTTCCAGGGCCGCCAGGGCGGCCTCGGCGGTGGCCACCCAGGTAAA
>JAOZPY010000200.1:1653-5702 GCA_029932495.1 Desulfobacterales bacterium | reverse complement strand
CGCTGGTAGCTGGTCTCCGGTGCGTTTTTGGGCGCGTTGACCGGCAGCAGGTGATAGTTGGCGCCCAGCCGATGAATGTGGGTGTCATGGTAGGAAAAAACCCTTGCCTGGAGCATTTTATCCGGTGAAATGGCAATTCCCGGCACCAGGTTGCCGGGGCTGAAGGCGGCCTGCTCCACTTCGGCGAAGTAATTGACCGGGTTGCGGTTGAGCACCAGTTTGCCGACCTCCATGAGGGGAAAATCGCTGTGGGGCCATACCTTGGTGATATCGAAAATGTCGAAACGGTAGTTGCGGGCCTGTTCCGGGGTCATGATTTGCATCTTAAGGGTCCAGGACGGGTATTCTCCCCGTTCGATGGCCTCATACAGGTCCCGGGTGGCATGATCCGGATCTTCTCCTGCCAGGCGGGTCGCTTCCCGGCGGGTCAGGTTTTTGATGCCCTGGTCGCTCTTGAAATGGTACTGTACCCAGAAATACTCCCCCTGGGCGTTGTACCACTTGAAGGTGTGGCTGGAGTAGCCGTTCATGTGCCGGTAGGTGGCCGGTGTGCCGCGATCTGAAAACAGGATGGTGATCTGGTGGATTGATTCCGGGGTCAGCGACAAAAAATCCCAGAACATATCCGGGTCCGGGCGATTGGTGGCCGGATGCCGCTTTTGGGTGTGGATGAAATCCGGAAACTTGAGCGGATCGCGGATGAAAAACACCGGCGTGTTGTTGCCGGTCATGTCATAGTTGCCTTCTTCAGTATAAAACTTGATGGCAAAGCCCCGGGGGTCGCGGGCCGCATCCGCGGATCCCTTTTCACCTCCAACGGTGGAAAAGCGCACGAACACCTCGGTTTTTTTGCCGATTTCGGAAAGGAACCGGGCCCTTGTATATTGGGTCACATCGGCGGTGACTTCGAAATAGCCGCCCGCACCGGCGCCCTTGGCATGCACAACCCGTTCGGGGATGCGCTCGCGGTCGAAGTGCGCCAGTTTTTCCAGCAGGTGAACATCCTGCATCAGAATCGGTCCGCGTTTGCCGGCCGTCAGGCTGTTTTGATCATCGCCGACCGGGGCCCCAAAGGCCGTGGTCAGCGTCTTGGTGGTTTCTTTTTTTGTCGGGCTCATTTTTTTCTCCTTTTTTGCTGATTGTGATGGTTTTACCCGGCATGATTTGAGCGATTCAAAACCGGGGAAAGGATACCTCTGCCATGTTTTTAATTATTGTCACTTGTTAAGAAGCAGTTTTTTTTAATAATTATTATTAAAAGAAGGCCAAAAAAATTTTCCGCCATTTTTTTGCCAAAAAATTACCGGGTTTTTTGACAATTGGGGCATACACCGAAAAAGTCCAGCCGGTGGGTGTTGATTTTGAAACCGGTGGCGGCCATGAGCGCTTCGGTCATGCCGGGCAGGGCCTCTATCTGCGGATCGATGATTTTACCGCATTCGGTGCAGATTAAATGCGGATGGGGGTACGGTTTGTTGCCATCGTACCGGTTGCCGCCCTCTCCAAAGCCAAGCTCCAGCACTTCGCCCACCTCTTTCATGACAATCAGTGTTTTGTAAACCGTGGCCAGGCTGGTGGTGGGAAAATCTTTCTTTACTTTATGATAAATTTTTTCCACACTGGGGTGCCCCGCACTGGCAGCCAATATTTTTAATACGGCCAGACGTTGCGGCGTGATGCGGTAATTGTTCTCCCGCAATTTTGCAACCATCTGATCCAGTCGTTTTTGTGGATTGGCCATGAGAATTCAATTTAATATTATAAAAATTATTTTTAATGGATAATAATTATTATAAAATAAATATTAGAATTGAAATTGTCAAGTCCCATTCAATATGCCGGTTTTAGGCGGGGCGGACGCCTCAGGATTAAATTTTCATTTTCAAATAATCAGGAGTTGATAAGGTGCACATGCAAATCAAAAGGTTGACTGAATTCGATCTTGGCGCGCTGGCTGAATTGTTTCGACAATTCTGGAACGAAGGCTCTTCACTGGAAAAAATGCAATCCACTTTTTCAAGGATTTCTGCCAATCCGGCATATATCCTTTTAGCTGCCAGGCAGGATGGCGGCCTGGTGGGTTTTGCCATGGGCATTGTCTGCGAGGAACTTTACGGCGAATGAAAACCGGCAAAAAAACAATTCTTTATCGATTATTTAAAATCGGGAAGATACCGAAAGCCATGCGCCCCGGGCTTGAATCAGAAGGCGTACTGGTTTGTGACGAGGGAATCGGCGGCTGGATCATCATGAAGGATTTTCGGGCGCCGGGAAAACGCTCCAAATATCGCATGACAGGCTTTTCCGGATTTCTGGCAATTACCCGCAAACGGATCATTGCTTATGCCTATGGCCGGCGCATGATCAATGTGGCATTTGAGGATGCGCGAATTTACGCGCTAAATGTAAAATTGCTCAATCCCAATCGAATTGAATGCGCATTCGAATCATCGACATTTCATCGCGACTGGTCCGGCAGGATCACCGTGCGTTTCAACACGCCAAAGGCAGCGGAATTTTTTGGGGTTTTCAATAAAATGGTTGCGGAGCAAAAGGGCTAAAGCCCGGCGACTTCCTTGCCGCAGTGTTTGCAGACCTTGGCCCGTTTTTTAATGATTTCCGCACAAAACGGGCATTCGCGGGTAAAAAAGCGCGCGTGTATTTTTTGAATGGCGGTGTCGACGGCCTCTTGGACCTGCTCATTGCCGAAGCGTGCATTGCGCAGCGGATCAATGGCCTCCTGTTCGCCGATGTCCCCGATCATTTCCGCGGCTTTCATCCTCACCCGGTTGGGCATGGCGGAATCCATCAGGATCGTGACGATGGCCGGGCCGTCATTGTTGACAAAACAGTCCGCCAGCATTGAAAACCCGTTTTTAATGGCCTCCTTAAGGGCTTCCTGTTCGGCCAAGAACTGTTCTTCCATGATCTGCCCGCGGCCGCCCATGTTGCTGAAGACCGGCATCACCTCAAACTGGTCGGTACCCGGGTAGTTCATGCAGCGGTAGGATGCGTTCTGGGAATAGGTTTCCTGCATGTGGCCCCAGCCCTGCTGAAACAGCGGACAGTCGTCATTAAAGCATACAAACAGAAAAGGGGTCCCCCAGCCCAGTCCGTCACTGAAGGTAATCGGCGGTACTTCCCACAGGGTCATTTCCTGACCGCAGTGGGGGCAGGCAGGCTTTTTCTGGGAGATAACGCGTTCCAAAACATGTTCCCGGGTCTCCATCATGAACCTTTTTCCTTTCGTGGCTAACCGGCAGCGCCTAAACCGGATTGTTTTCTGCACCGAACCGGCCCGTCGGGTACAATGCCCCGGGATGGTTTCGCCAGGGCAATTCCATGCAGCTGACCAGTATGTAAAGTATTAAATTAAGCCTGATCTTAAAAGTTGTCAATAAATCTATTGTTGGTACAGCAAATGGCCTGGTGATGGTTTCAAGTCCAAAGATACCGCCGGGCGATCAATTGTCAACCGGCGATGGGTATGCTATATTTTGATGTAACCACCTGTGTTGGTAGGGGTTGCGGCAGAAAAGGGAAGATCAAAGAAAGATGTGCCCGGTTGATGCAAAAGGCAAGAATATGGAAAGTTTTCCAGCTAAACTGAAACCGGCGGTATCCGGCAGATGGCTGCTGTTGCTGGCCGGATTGATGTGGTCGACAGTCGGCGCAATGCTCTGCCGGCTGGCCTATATATGGCTCAGCGCGGTGGCGATAAGAACTGCGGTCATCCTGGCAGCGGTCGGCATCGCTTTGGGGTTGGCCGGATATTGTTTCAGTTTTATCAAGCTCGCCCGCAAAAACAGCCGGCGGATATGCCAGATGGCGGATAAAAGCTGCGTGTTTGCCTTTCAGGCCTGGAAGAGTTATCTGATCATCGCCTTTATGATCGGCCTGGGTATCTTTTTAAGACACAGTGCATTTCCCCGGCATTACCTGGCGGTCATCTACCTGGCCGTCGGCCTGGCCCTGCTGCTTTCCAGCCTGCTTTATTACGGACTGCTGTGGCGGGTGCTGTTCCGGGGCTATTGCTGCGGCGCACCGGC
>JAOZPY010000200.1:0-1553 GCA_029932495.1 Desulfobacterales bacterium | reverse complement strand
TGCGGCATGAATCCGCGGATCAGGTAGTCCTTAAAATCATCTTCCACCCGCCTTTTTGAGATGCGCCACGTGCGGGCGGCAATGTGAAAAATATCATATTCGCTCATCGATTGGGCCCTTGCCTCCATGGCCAGGAATTCTTCATCACCGACGGGCTGCCGGGCGGCAAATCTCTGGTTCATATGCTTCAAAAACTCAATGTAAAAAAATGCCGCCAGCGGAAGCAGGATCATTTTCCATTGGAATATAATTGTTTCTTCCATTGTAGATCACCTCTTATTTAATTCATAAGCACTCACATCGGCACTTCAAGTTTTCTATAAATATTATCGACAGAAAACCCTCAGACCTTAACCGATCGTATCCAAAACCAAAAAGCAGCGCCGGCATCTTAGCATAATAGTTGTTTTTGTTGTATTTTCTAAGCGTTGCTATATTTTCCATTTTTGGCTCCGCGCCGCCGCCGGTGGTTTATTTGACAAACAGGGGCAGATTGGCTATGGAGGACACCGGTTTTATTTTCAAATTATGAGAAAGGATCAAAATATGAACCATCCCTGGCGATCTGCCTATGACGAAGGTGTCCCCGAAACCGTCAAGATTCCTGAAAAACCACTGGCCGTTTACCTGGAAGAATCCGCGGCCAGGTTGGCGAGTCAGCCGGCCCTGATTTTTGGCGCCCGGGTGGGACCCCGCCTCATGGACAGCGTCATGTCTTATGGTGAGCTCAACAGGAATGTCGATCGACTGGCCGCCGCCTTACAAAACATGGGCGTTCAAAAAGGCGACCGGGTGGCGGTCATGCTGCCCAACTGCCCCCAGTATGTCATTGCCGCTTATGCCGTTTGGCGTCTGGGGGCGGCCCTGGTCTGCTGCAATCCGCTGTACACCCCCCGGGAGGTCGAATACCTGCTCAATGATTCCGGTGCGCAGACCATGATCGTTATGAGCGGCGTGTATGACAACGTCCGTCAAATTCGTGCGAAAACCGGCCTGAAGCGGGTTATTGTCACCAATATCAAGGAATATTTTCCCGGATTTTTAAAGCTGTTGTTTACCCTCACCAAGGAAAAAAAAGAGGGGCACCGGGTGGATTTTTCCGCTGATGCGGATACTTTCAGCTTCCAGCAGGTGCTGGCACAGGCGCCCGCCGCACCACAGCCGGTGGATGTACAACCGGATGATATTTCCACCCTGATTTATACCAGCGGTACCACCGGCAGACCCAAGGGCGCCTGTCATATCCATCGCAGCCAGGCGTTTAATGCCGAAATACTGAACCTGTGGGCCGCCAGCCGACCGGGAAAAGACGTCATGCTGGCCGCCATGCCGTTTTTTCATATTTACGGCTTGATGGTCATCCTTAACACTGTCATTGCCGGGGGACTGACAGCCGTTTTAATTCCCAATCCGCGGGATATGGAGCAGGTGCTCATGGCTATCCAGAAGCACAGGGTCACCTATTACCTGGGAGTGCCGGCCATGTTCGTGGGGTTCAACAACCATCCGAAAACATCCCGTTATGACATGTCATCGCTGCGGTTTGCCACCAG
>JAOZPY010000199.1 GCA_029932495.1 Desulfobacterales bacterium | reverse complement strand
ATACCTTCCCGCTCCAGGACCTTGAGTACCCCGATATGGGCAATTCCCCGGGCCCCTCCCCCACCGAGTGCCAGACTGATATCTGGTGTTTGCTCCATGGCTGCACATTAATGATGGCAACCGGCCGTGTCAAGGGGGATCCATGGTGGATCCCCCGAACCCCTGGGGTTCTCCGAAATAAATCCTGTTGAATTGGAAACATCCCTTTTTTAATATACCTCAACGTTGCATAAACAACATGGCAAACAATAGCTGATCGGGAGATAATCCGCAATTATTTGCTTGACAAAAGGGCCGGCTTTGGCAATGTTTATTAATTTATATATCTAACTGCTGTTGCAGATACAAAGACAGGTTTGAAACTGGATGCTGAACCTAGATGACGCTACAAAATTACTGAGCCTGCCCAAAGCCACTATCCGGCGCTGGATTCGACAGGGCAAGATTCCCGTTCACGAAGCCCGGGGGGAATATTTTTTTGACAAGAAAGACCTGGAAAAATGGGCGCGCAAACACAATATTTTTCTTCGCACAAATTATGAAAAGCCCCAATCCCATCCGTCTCACCCCGAGGGCAATCTTTTGGAGTCCATGAAACGCGGGGGGGTATTTTTTCATGTCAAGGGGGAAACGGTTGCGGAAGTGTTAAAACAGACGGTCTATCTGACTCCGCTGCCGCCGGAGGTGGATAAGGAATTTCTGGTGGACCTGCTGCTTCAGCGCGAAAAGCTTGGCTCCACCGGAATCGGCGCCGGCGTTGCCATTCCGCATCCCCGTTATCCGCTGGAAAAATTATTCACCAGTGCGGTCATTACCACCAGCTTTCTTGACAAACCTGTGGATTTTAAAGCCATTGACGGCCAGCCGGTTTTTGTGCTGTTTATGATGTTGAGCCCCACAACCAAGTTGCACCTACACTATTTATCCCGCTTGAGTTTCTGCCTGCGCAACCAGGCATTTACAGCCTTTCTTAGAAAATGCACCAATCCGGAAGCTTTTTTTAAAGAAATCAAACAGCTGGAAGCCTCTTTGGACGGCGGGTGAGATTTCCAACTCCGATTTGTCCCTGTTTCCGGCAGTTAATTGTAACCTCGCCCAGGCCCTTAAAGGCCGGCGGCCATCGGCAGCCCATTTAATTTTCCATGCACCGGTTTTTTCTTCGACTTCACGAGCGCCTGCAGCTCATCATCATCGCTTCCATTGTGGGGTTATGCGGTGGAGTCGGGTCCGTGGCCTTGAATCGTTCCCTGGCCGCCGTTTTTGAATGGCTGGACACGTTGCGCGGCAGCTGGTACAGTTTTCTTTTTCCGGCTGTCGGGGCTGCCCTTTCTTCAATTTTTTTAAACCAGATTGCCAGAGACGGCGGCGGTCACGGTGTGCCCGAAGTCATTTACAGCATCTCCCAGCGCGGCGGATTGCTGCGGTTTCGCAGCAGTTTTTCCCGCCTGATTGCGTGTTTGCTGACCATTGCCAGCGGCGGTTCGGCCGGCCCGGAAGCGCCGGTGGTCATCAGCGGGGCAAGCATCGGCTCCAACATTGGCACTTACTTCCGGCTAAAGGATCGCCAGCGGGTGATTGTAGTAGGCTGCGGCGCAGCGGCGGCCATCGCTTCCATATTTAACGCGCCGGTAACGGGAATCGTTTTTACTTTAGAGGCCATTCTCGGGGAATGGACGGCTGTCAACTTGATCCCGGTGGCAATCGCTTCGGTGGTCGGCACGGAGATCAGCCGGATTTTACAGGGCAACCAGATACCGTTCCAGTACCATGCCGTCGCGATTTCGCCGTGGAACCTGGGAGCCTGCCTGGGACTGGCGGCGCTGACCGCCATGGGATCTGTGGCACTGATTCGCACGCTGCGCTTTATCCATCGTCATGCCCCCAAAATGATTCCAATCACCTGGGTTTCAGCGGCCGCAGGCGGGGTGCTGGTGGGCGTGATCGGCCTGGGATTTCCATCCGTACTGGGTGAAGGCTATGATGTCATCCGCTGCATGATCGCAGAAAATTATTCCGCCAGTCTGCTGGTTCTGGGCTTAACCGTCCTGACAAAAATTCTTGCCACCTCTTTGACCATCGGCAGCGGCGGCTCGGGAGGCCTTTTTGCCCCCTGCCTGGTGATTGGCAGTTTTACCGGCCAGTTTTATCACCGAGCGCTTGTTACCGCCCTGCCATCGGTTTCCTGGGCGGGGGGCGGCTATTTCGCCCTGCTGGGCATGGCGGGCGTCATCAGCGGTGTGCTGCAGGCACCGATGACCGGAGTTTTTCTGGTGGCTGAAATCACCGGCAGCTATCATTTTTTGATCTCCGTGGTCCTGGTGGCGGTCATCAGCGTAACGGTCAGCCATTTCTTTGAACCCGTTTCGGTGTATCACCAGGAGCTGGTTTCCCGGGGCGAACTGATCAAGCCCCGGACCGATCGGCAGATATTGTCCCATCTGAATGTGCTGGAACTGCTTGAAACCGACTGCCAGATCATTCATCCGGAGATGCGCCTAAAAGACCTGGTGTCCATGATTCAGCATTCCCATCGCAATTATTTCCCGGTGGAAGACTCCCAAAGCGGCGAATTTCTGGGAATGATTCACCTGGACGATATCCGCGCCTATTTGTTTGACCCCTATTTGCATGACACCATCCTGGTGGAACAGGTCATGGATCGCGATGTTCCCCGGGTGTCACTGGAAGATGATCTGGCATACATTTTCGAAGTTTTCGATAAAACCCATTCCTGGAGCCTGCCGGTGGTGCGCGACGGGAAATTTATAGGATTGATTTCCAAGGCCACCATTCTGGACCATTACCGCAAGGAGTTGCTGGTCAATGAAGAAATATAGCTTTAAGGCCCGTTGTCCGTCGTTCGTCGTCCGTTGCCTGTCGGGCGGCCTAATGGCTGATTTTTTATAATCTACCGATTGTGCGCTCAGTACACAGTTAACTTATAAATATGGAGGAATTTCGTAATGAAAGATGAACTGCTGCACGTATACCGGAATACGCCGTTCGGCCGCGAAACTTTGCTGAATTCAATTTATTTTTGCAAGCAAACTAAAACATCTTTGAAAGTATACATCCCCGAACATCCCCAGTTCCTGATGTATTTTCAAAACGAAATTGCCACGGTGGAGCTTGACAGGGCGTTTTTGCGATCTCCCAAAACGGCCCGGGAACATGCCGAGGCCATTATCACCGAAAACGGAATGAAGCCGAATTTCTTGGAACCCAAGCGCTTTACGGCTTCAACCCTGCCGGATATTCCGGTGGATTTCAGGTTTATGACCTGTCCGCGAAGTATCAGCGATTTGTCCACCAAAATCAGCCTGGGCCATATCGGCCCGAAAGTGCGCAGCGTTATTAAAAATGCGGCCTTTCCCGTGTTTATTCCCACCCCGGTCTACAAGCAGTGGAAAAGCATCGCGGTTTTTTTCGGTGGCTCTCATAATGCCGTCAACGCCGTGAAGCTGGGGATGGAAATCAGCCGGTGTGCCGATTTCCCACTGCGGCTGTTCACCCAGGCGGAAAAACTGCCCCAGTCCCATTACCGCAAAATATTAAGGGAAAACCACCTGCTCGGCGAGGTTGAAAACGGCGAAATCGAATGGATCTTTTTTGAAAAAGGAAAATTTCGGGAAAATCTTTTTGCAGTTCCCCATGACAGCCTGGCCCTGGTGGGCGCCTACGGCCATGGCGTGATCAAAGAGGTGTTGTTCGGCAGTATGATGGAAGAAATTCAGACCATCCTGCCAAACCCCATGCTGATCATCGGCCCGCATTGCGCGTGTGGTTGATGACGTCAGTTTTATGGGCCCGGGAATTAGGAGGGATGCACAGCACCGGACGGGAAATAAAGCGCAGCACCTTTTCGGTGGTGCCGCCGAAAAAAACGGCGTTGGTGTCACCGACCATGCCGCAACTGCCCATGACGATCATGTCGGCATCGTATTTTTCCGCCATTCGATTGATTTCAAGATAGGGGACTCCCTCGGTGACCACCGCCTCGACATGCGAGGCATCCATTTGCGTCCGGCGCAGCATATTACCTAATTCGGTTTTGGCTTCAAGAAAGAGTTCTTTTTTAATTCGGCTTTTTTCACCCAGGCGATGGCGCATGCAGGCCTTGATAAAATCATGGTCGATGACATGCAGCACCACGACACTGCCTTCAGAAGCGTTTACCAGTTCCCGTGCTTTTTCCAATGCCGCATGTGAACAGTCTGAAAAATCCACTGCAATCAACACCACCGGCGGCTTTGATTTGCGCGGATTGCTAAGGTCTATCATTTTTTTTCCCATCAAAGTAGAATCCTTTTTCCCGGAAACATGTCAGGCAGGCATCCACCACCAGGGGATCATACAAAATGCCCTTTTTTTGCACGATTTCCTCCAGCGCAGCGTCGATTCCCGGCGGCACCCGGTAGGGCCGAAAAGACGCCATGGCCTCCACCACGTCGGCCACGGCAATGATGCGGGCTTCCATCAGGATGTCTTCACCGGACAGCCCCCGGGGATAACCCGAACCGTCCAGGCGTTCGTGGTGCTGGTAGACCGTCTGGGCGATGGGCCAGGAAAATTCAATTCCCTTTAAAATTTCATAACCGATCCGGGGATGTGCCTGGATGATGCCAAGCTCGTTTTCAGTCAGCTTTCCGGGACGGCTGAGCAATTCTGTAGGGACGTGAATTTTCCCCAGGTCATGGATGGCCGCCGCCATGCGGATTCCCTGGATTTGCTCCCATGAAAAACCCATTTGGCGGGCGATTGCCCGTGACAGTTTGGCCACCCGCCGCTGATGCCCGGCAGTATATGGATCACGCTGTTCAATGGTCAGGGACATGGCCTGGATGATGCCGCCCATGGTTTTTCGCATGCGGTCAAAACTATCCTGGAGTTCCTGCTGGGCCTGCTTGAGCCTGGAGATGTCTTTTAGATCTTCAACAATGCCGAGAAACTCGCCGTCCGGTCCGATATAAGGTTTTGCCGTCACGACACAGGGTATCACCGTGCCGTCATTGCGATGTTTTTCGACTTCATACTCAAGCCGCTTCACCCCGGAGCGGATGCGTACCAGGGGACAGCCGGGGGTATGGCATAACATACCGGGGAAAACTTCGAAACACTTGTGTCCCGTGACGTTGCGGTCGCCAATGCCGGCCAGCTTCAAAAAGGCATCGTTGACCCGCAGCACGTCGAAATCCGTGTCGATGACGATGACGCCTTCGGTGACGGTTTGAAAAATCTCGTTCAGCTCCATCACTTCGGCACGGGCGGCTTTTTCAGCTTCCCTGAGCTGCCGGATCTCTTTTTGCAGGTCATCATGTTTCATTGTTGGTTCACTTATGGCACCCTCGGCTTCTATATCACTATTAGCCGTATTAATAAAAAAAACCAACGATATACTTACCGGCCACGAACAGAACGCAGACGCACAAAACCAGTTTGATCACCCGGGCCGGGATGAACTTCTGGCAACGTGCCCCCAGGTACATGCCGACCACGCCGCCGCACCCGAACAGGGCCCCCAGAAGCCAGTCCGGGGCCACCGACAGGTGTGGGTACAGGTGGGCCAGCAAATGGTAAAAAAGTACGCCGGCCACCGAGGTGATAAAGGTGCCCATCAAAGCCGCGCCGGCCACCGTGTAAACCGGCAGGCCGATAATGGCCACAAAAAACGGGGCAACGATGGAGCCGCCGCCGATACCGTAAATCCCGCCGGCAAT
>JAOZPY010000198.1 GCA_029932495.1 Desulfobacterales bacterium | reverse complement strand
CTTGCGCGTCCCTTTCAGCATACGAAAAAAACCATCAAACCAGGCATGCTGCCCCAGGAGGCCGCCGGCATCATAATCGACGAAATTGCTTCCGACCGCTACATCCTGAATTTCAAGGTCCTGCAAAACGTCCCCGCCGTAATCGACGGCAATGCCGGGTTCAAGCTTTTATTTACATACGGGAGTAAAAAAGGATCGGCCTACCAAACTCTATACTACGGATTTATCCGCGGCAGCTCGTTTTACAGCCTGCGCTACAACGCAACGCGTCAATACTTCAACAAGGAAATCGACGCCTTTAAGGCGATGGTCCAAAGCTTCCGGTTGTTGAACCGCTAACCGGGTTAATTGCTTGACTCGGTTCGTCAAATCAGTGACCCTCTAAATACGATTTATTTTTTAACCGCCCGGCCGGGCGCGTGTTCCCTCCTAACGTGCTGTATTCAATTAAAAAATTTTATCTTCGCCACGAAAAAATATCTGGTACGCTTCTTGCTAATTATATATGACAAGATCATTGCAATCAGCAAAAAAATAACTAGAAGGAGATTGAGTCATGTGGGAAAAAATTGCTTTATTGATGACAGCGGCTGTTTTTCTGGCAGGCTGCGCCACCCTGCCACCCGGTGAATCCCCGCCACCCCAGGAAATCGTGGTAAAAGTCCAGGCCGCCGATCCGGCAAAGGTTTCCGTTGAGAAAAAGGACGAAACCGAGCGGATCAACCGGTCCATGGAGGTGCCCAATCCGGAGGGCCGCTTGTCGCAGCTGTCTTTTATTTCCAAGGACAAAGCTTTTGTTAAAATTTTTTCCGGACTGTCGGTGGCCGACGTAACGCGGTTGTGGAATGATTTTGTGGTGTTGGAAAACAACACCAAGATCCGGGACGTGAACCTGTTTATCAATTCTCCCGGAGGAGATGCTTTTTCCGGACTGGCCCTGGCCGACCAGATCGAGCGGGCCAGGAGAAAGGGCTTTAAGGTCACCGCCCATGCTTCCGGCATTATCGCCAGTGCGGCCGTGCCGGTTTTTGCCGTCTGCGATGTGCGGCTGGCCGCACCGGGAACGATTTTCATGGTGCACGAGGCAGCCCTTTGGAAATGGCCCGGACGTGAAACCGCATCCGATATTCGTTCCCAGAACGAATTGATGCATCTGCTGCGGGATCGCTATATCGGAAAACTGGCGAAAAATTCCAGACTGAACAAGGAAAGATGGGAAAAACTGGAGACCAAGACCACCTGGTTCAGCGTGGAAAAGGCAAAAGAATGGGGGCTGGTGGACAGCATCGAATAATACCTATAGAAAATTGGCCGCCTTAAAGTGCGCCGGACCGACTCAAATTTTTCTCCTTATCTGCAGCTGACAAGCCGGCGTGCTGCCATGTGAGAATTTTTAACGGCCGCCCGGGTCCCTGGGACCCGGGCGGCCGTTTTTTATAAAATCAGGGGAATATTTTGCCCGGGTTTAAAATGCCGTTGGGATCGAAAAGACTTTTGACGCGTTTCATCCATTGAAGGCTGGAACCATGCTCGGCGATCATGAATTTGCGTTTGCCCAGTCCGATCCCGTGCTCCCCCGTGGCTGTGCCGCCCAACTCCAAAGATCGGGTCACCAGGCGCTGCACGATGCCATTGATCAGTTCCCATTGCCGGGTGTCGCCCTTTTTGCCCACAATGTTCAAATGAACGTTGCCATTTCCCGCATGGCTGATGTAATAGCTCACCAGACCCGTGCCTGCGAGTTCCCCGCGGATGGCGGCAATTAACGGCGAATAGGCGGTAATGGGTACGGCCACATCCATCACCAGGACATTGCTGTCTGGATGATTGCGGATGATCATTTCCCCCAGGGCGTGTCGAGCCTTGAAAATACGGTCCCGTTCCGCCCGGCCGACACCCGGTTCAAACCGGCGGCATCCCAGGCTGTTGCATATCTCGGCAGCCATTTCCAGCACTTCGGCCAGCTGGCCGGTGGTCGATCCGTGAAATTCCATAAACAGGGTAGGGGCGATGGCCAGTGTCAGGTTTTCTTCCCGGTTCATCAATTCGACACACTCAGGGCCTAGCAGTTCAAGGGCCGCGGGATGCAGCCCGTTGCGCATAATTTCAAAGACCGCCTTGCCGGCATCTTCCACCGAGGCAAATGTGGCCACGGCGGCGGAAAATTCGGCCGGCAGCCCGGCCAGGCGCACGGTGGCCTCCACCACAATTCCGAGGGTTCCCTCGGAACCCACAAACAGCCGGATCAGATCATAGCCCGAAGAAGTTTTACTGGCCCGGGTTCCCAGTTCGATGATCTCTCCGTTGGCCAGCACAACGGACAGCCGCAGGACGTAGTCCTTGGTGGAGCCGTAATAGATGGTGCGCGTTCCGCTGGCATTGTTGGCGATCATGCCCCCCAGGGTGGCCCGGGCACCGGGGTCCGGGGGAAAAAACAGCCCCGTGTGGCGCAGCTTTTCATTCAAGTCCTGGTAGACCAGCCCGGGCTCCACGTCCGCCTGAAAATCGCCGGTGCGAATATCGACAATACGGTTCATGCGGGTAAAATCCAGCACAAGGCCCTGCTGGACCGGAATGGGGTTGCCTTCCAGGCTGGAGCCCGAGCCCCAGCCGGTCACCGGCAACCGGTTGTCGTTGGCATATTTAACAACCCGGGCCACCTCGTCACGCGTCACCGGCCAGATCCCGGATTCGGGGCGGCAGGGCCGGTGGTGGGATTCATCTTTGGCATGCAGCTCCAGCACCGATTCCCCGGTGGAAAAACGATCCTCAGCCACCATGGCCCGCAGGTTTTTTATATGCGTGTCACTGAGCGGGTTGAAATTCAATTGAACCTCCTTGGGCAATACTTATCCTCAATGTTGCATAAACAACATGGTTATTTTGGTTTAAACGTTCATGCAACTAATTTTTTCGATTTTCCCCTATAGCATAATCCACCGGTAAAAGCGAACGGGGACGAAAAGTGAAATGCAGCTCGGCGTGAAAATGAACTTGCACTTTGCGCCGTCTGGGAGTATCGAAAACATTCAGCTTTGCCCGTCACTGGCAACTGGGGCAACACCTGCCAAATAAAAGTGGACAGTGAGGACACCATGAAAACGGTAAATTCCATTGACCAGGGCGCGGGGCGGTATGTGACCGGAGATGTTCGGCCCTTTGATCAGAAAAATGAAATGTTCAAGCGGCCCTTCTGGGACCCCCAAATGCAGCCGTTGGGCAAAAAATTTTATTATGACCGGGTGATGCCCAAAGATCGTCCGGGATACCGGCTCGAGGACCAGGCCATGGTAAACGCCGCCTGGCATCTGGAAAACACTTGCGCCCAGGGCGTACGCGGCGGCCGTATGGGGCTGTATGCTTGGGACTGGGACGGCAAGTTTGAATTTCCCCGGGTACCGCCCGGTCTGAAAATATCCACCGCTGACCCGGCGGCGGTTACCCGACAGGTCAAAAAAGCGGCTCTTTTTTTCGGCGCGGCACTGGTGGGTATTTGCGAACTGGATCGCCGCTGGCTGTATTCCCCGGCTTATCTGCTGACGTCTGAAGGCGGCCGGGTCGCCACCAATGAGGTGCCGGCTGAAATTAAAACCGCGGTTGTCATTGCCATTGAAATGGACTATGCGGGCATCCATTGTGCGCCGGCCCACCCGGCCTCGGCGGCCACCGGCGTGGGATACTCCAAGATGGCCTTTACCGCGGGTCTGCTGGCGCAATTTATCCGGGGGCTGGGATTTCAGGCCATCCCCTGTGGCAATGATACCGCCTGCAGCATTCCTTTGGCCATTGACGCCGGCCTGGGCGAAATCGCGCGCAACGGGCTGTTGATCACCCCGCAGTTCGGCCCCCGGGTGCGTCTGGCCAAAGTGCTGACGGACCTGCCGTTGATACCGGACCCGCCCATTGAATTCGGTGTACGCGATTTTTGTCTCATCTGTGAGAAATGTGCCCGCAAGTGCCCGAGTCAGTCCATCATGTACGGCCCGCCTTCTGACAAAACCCATAACATTTCCAATCGGCCCGGCGTCAACACCTGGCATATTAATGCGGAAACCTGTCTGGCTTTCTGGGCCGCCAACGGGGTGGACTGTGCCACCTGCATCCGGGTCTGCCCGTTTAACAAGCCGGCCGGTATGTTCCACGACTGGGTGCGCTGGGGCATCAACCGCCTCCGGCCGCTGGACAGGCTTTTTTTGTGGGGCGACGATGTCATGGGATACGGCCGCAAAGGCAATTCGGATCGGTTCTGGCGCCGATGACGGATCAGTGTTCACACCCTGGACCCATATTAGCAATGGCAAAGAATTGAGACCTGGCGAAGGTGTGAATCGACCGGCGCATGATATTTTCCTTCAACCGGTATGAAACGATTTCTCAGCAGCGTGTCCCTTTTTTGGGATGAGGCTCGATTCGCTGCTAACTTCAATCAATCCCGTACCATTCATCCCAAACAAGGGACACTGCGAAAATAAGGAGTCGCTGAGCTGTCATACCGGTTTCAGGAAAACACCATCCACCGGCCGATTCAGGTCTATTTTTATGGGTTGCGTTGCAGCGTGAATATTTGTTGGGAGAATATCAGGTGCAAGACACGGGCAATTATTGCTTGACTTCACTCCCCGGCCTGGATAGAAAATAGCAGTTATAAAAAATGAATTAAATCCTTTAAATGAATACGGGTTTGTGAAGTGATCGGCTAAAATTGGCTTTTTATTTTTTACTGCTGTTTCACCACCGCATGATCCGGTTTCGGCTGGAATCGGACATGCCTATCGGGGCTGTGCCCCTGAGGGTCAGCCAAAGGAGGAAGTAAGATGAAAAAAAAAGAAAAGCCAGCGACGGGCATGGACCGTCGGACATTTCTGAAAGTCACCGGCGCTGCGGGTCTGGGATTGACGGTTTCCACTTTTGGCGTTCCCACCCTGCTTAGAGCCGCACCTGGAACGATTAAAATCGGTTCCGTTCAGCCGGTTACCGGACCGCTTTCCGTCATTGGCGTCGGACAGCGTCGGGGCAACCAGTTGGCGGTGGATTACATCAACGCCAAGGGTGGCATCAAATCCATGGGAGGCGCCAAGCTCGAACTGCTGCTGGGTGACAGTGAAAGCAAACCCGAAATCGGCCGCTCGGAGGCTGATCGTTTGATTAAAGGGGGCGCGGCGGTGATGACGGGTCCCTTTCAAAGCGGAGTCGCCCTGGCCATCTCCACCCTTTGCGAGCAGCGGCAGGTACCCTTTGTCATGGATGTGGCCGCCCTGGATAAGATCACCGCCAAGGGTTACAAATACACCTTCCGGGTTTTTATCACCGTTTCCGGACTGCTCAACGGTGCTGTAAAGTATTTTAAAATGGTCACGGACATGAAGGGTGTGATGCCCAAACGGGCCGTGGTGACCAATACCGCGGACGCTTTTGGCAAGGGGATGTCCGGCGGATTCATCAAGTTTATGAAAAAATCAGGGCTGCCCATCGAAATCGTGGATCGGGTCCAGTATCCTCTGGGAATACAGGATTTATCCGCCGAAATCGCCCGGGTCAAAGCTGCCAAACCGGACATTCTTTTTCCGATCTCCCGTCCGGGGGACGGCATTATTTTAACCCGGGAACTGTATAAACAGCGGGTGGAACTGATGGGTATTTACGGGCCCGGCTCTCCCGGCTGGTATGAGCCGGATGTGATCAAGAGCCTGGGCAAGCTGATTTATTACGTGATGGTCAACGTGC
>JAOZPY010000197.1 GCA_029932495.1 Desulfobacterales bacterium | reverse complement strand
GACTGGGCCGGTGCCGAAGCGCTGGCCTTTGCCAGCCTGCTGACCGAAGGCACCCCCGTTCGTCTCAGCGGGCAGGACTGCGGCCGGGGAACCTTCAGCCAGCGCCACAGCGTGCTGTTCGACACCCGCACCGGCAGCCAGTTCACCCCGTTAAACGAACTGGATGAAAAACAGGCGCTTTTTGATGTCTGGGACAGCCCCCTGTCGGAGGTCGGGGTGCTGGGATTTGAATACGGTTATTCCACGGCCCGGCCGGAGGCGCTTGTTATCTGGGAGGCGCAGTTCGGCGATTTTATCAACAATGCCCAGGCGGTTGTTGATCTGTTCATTGCCAGCGGCGAAGCCAAATGGGGGCGCCTGTCCGCGCTGGTACTGTTGCTGCCCCACGGTTTTGAAGGGTTGGGCCCCGAGCATTCCAGCGCCCGGCCGGAGCGCTTTTTGCAGCTGTGTGCCGACGACAATATCCAGGTCTGCAATCCCAGCACGCCGGCCCAGTATTTTCACCTCTTGCGGCGCCAGGCAAAAAGCCGTTTTCGCAAGCCGCTGGTGGTGCTGACGCCTAAAAGCCTGCTGCGGCACCCCCTGGCGGTCTCTACCCTTGAAGAGCTTGCCTCCGGCACATTTGAACCGGTGTTGGATGACCCCGATGCCGCCGGTGATGTGCAGACCATTTTGTTTTGCAGTGGCAAAATTTATTATGAACTGCTGGCCCATCGTCGGCAACTGGAGATTGCCAACGTGGCCCTGGTTCGCCTGGAGCAGTTTTACCCCTTTGCCGACGAACAGGTCAAGGCGCTGCTGAAAAAATATTCCCGGGTCGCCACCTGCCATTGGGTGCAGGAAGAGCCCGAGAATATGGGCGGCTGGCAATTTGTAAAACCCCGGCTGGAAGCCCTTGCCGGCAAGCCTGTGGGATACATCGGCAGAAAGGCGGCCGCAAGCCCGGCAACCGGCTTTGCGGCGCTGTTTCAACAGGAGCAAAACCGGATCATCATCGAGGCACTGGAGGTGCCTGCAGCGAGATAGAAACATTGTTGTTGATTAGGAGGGGCGCAAGCTTCAAACCGATTATTGAACTCATAGGGTCAATGGCAACGAATTGGAAATTATCGAAGGTGTGAATTGACCGGTGCATAATATTTTCTTCCAACCGGCATGAAACCATGCCGCAGCAACGTGTCCCTTGTTTGAGACGAGACCCAATAATGTGCTAAATTCAATTGGTCCCGTGCCATTCATCCCAAACAAGGGACACTGCGCAGACAAGGAGCCGTTGAGTATCATGCCGGTTTCCAGAAAGCACCATGCCCCGGCCAATTCACGTCCGTTTTTATAGATTCCGTTGAATGGGGCATTTATCTTATGCCAATCAGGAGAAAAATTTGAGTAAGGAGAAATGATGCTGATCGACATCATCGTTCCCGCTGTGGGCGAATCAATCACCGAGGCGCTGCTGGCCCAGTGGTTTAAAAATGACGGCGACATGGTGAAAAAAGACGAACCGCTGTTTGTCATTGAAACCGACAAGGTCACCCTGGAGGTGGTGGCCGAAGCCGACGGGCGCCTGTCGATCACTGTGCCGGAGGGCGAAACAATCGCCATTGGTTCGGTGGTGGGCGCCATCGACACCGGGGCGGCGGCCGAAAAAGCCCCCCAGCGTCCTGCCGGGACAGTCGCAGCAAAACCGTCTGAAGCACCGGCACAAACCGCGCCGCCGGAATCCTCCGCCAGGCCTTCCCAGCCGGCAGCCCGGGCTCCAGCTGCATCCGGCAAAGCCTTTGCACCCTCCGTGCGGCGGCTGCTCAATGAACACAATTTGGATCCTGCGCAAATCACGGGCAGCGGCCCGGCAGGTCGTCTGACCAAAGGCGACGTCCTGCTGTATCTGGAAAGCCGGACCATGCCGGCCGTAGCGGCTGCAGCCGGTGGAGTCCGGGTGGCCTCCCCCAGCGCGATTTTTACGAAAGCCGAAGAGCAGGTCACGCGCACGACGATGAGCCCCATCCGCCAGCGCATTGCCGCCCGCCTGCTGGAAGCCAAACAGAACACCGCCATGCTGACCACCTTTAATGAGATTGACATGCAGCCGGTCATGGACCTGCGCAAGCGTTACAAGGAGGTCTTTAAACAGAAACACGGCGTGGCCTTGGGGTTCATGTCGTTTTTCATCAAGGCCAGCGTGGAGGCACTCAAGGAATTTCCGCTGATCAATGCCTACCTGGAAGGCAACGACATCATTGAGCACCACTATTACCACGTCGGCATTGCCGTGGGATCTGAACGCGGCCTGGTGGTCCCGGTCCTTCGTCATGCCGACCTGCTGAGCTTTGCCGAACTGGAAAAAAGCATCATCGGCTATGTGGAAAAAATCACTGCAAACCGCCTGGAGCTCGCAGATTTGGAAGGCGGCACCTTCACCATCAGCAACGGCGGTGTTTACGGATCTCTTTTAAGCACCCCCATTTTGAATATGCCCCAGAGCGCAATTCTGGGGATGCATAAGATTGAAAAGCGGCCGGTGGTCATTGATGATGCCGTGGTCATTCGTCCCATGATGTACGTGGCATTGAGTTACGATCATCGCATTGTGGACGGGCGGCAGGCCGTCGGTTTTCTCAAACGCATCAAGCAGTGCGTGGAAGACCCGCAACGAATCATGATGGAGATATAAAATGGCCGAACATACAGACTATGATGTTGTCATTATTGGAAGCGGTCCCGGCGGTTATGTGGCGGCGGTGCATGCCGCCCGGCTTGGCATGCACGTGGCCTGCGTTGAAAAAGAAGCGCGTCTGGGAGGGGTGTGCCTGAACCGGGGGTGCATTCCCAGCAAGGCCCTGCTGGATTCCAGCCACTATTACCACTTGGCCAAAGAGCAACTGATCGACCATGGCATCAAGACCGGCCGGGTTAGCCTGGATCTGTCAGCCCTGATGGCGCGCAAGGACAAAGTGGTCATAGAACTGACCGACAACGTGCGCAGGCTGCTCGAAGCTCACAAAATTGAAATCATCCAGGGCACCGCCACCCTGACTGGACCGGACCGGCTTGAAGTTGCAGAGGGTGCCGATGCATCCAAAAAGCCGCGGTTGCGGATGCTTAAGGCCGGCGCTGTCATTCTGGCCACCGGCAGCGAGCCGGCAGCCGTGCCCGGGCTCAAGTTCGACGGGCGGCATATTGTCACTGCCACCGAAGCCTTGCAGTTCGATGCGGTTCCCAAACATCTATGCATCGTGGGCGGCGGCAGCATCGGTCTGGAACTGGGGTCCGTGTGGCTGCGACTCGGAGCAAAGGTCACCATTATTGAGATGCTGCCAACCATCGCCGCCGGCCTGGATGGGCAGGTGGGTCGCAAATTGCAGCGGGTGCTCAAGCGCCAGGGCATCCGCTTTCACTTGCAGACCCGGGTGGCGGGGGCTAAAATTTCCGGCAAATCCGTGCAGGTGGAGCTGGAAGCCAAAAAAGGCAGTGAATTGTTGAGCTGTGACCGGCTGATGGTCAGTGTGGGGCGACGGCCTTTGACCCGGGGCTTGGGTCTGGAAGCTGTGGGGATCGAAACCGACCCGGCCAGCGGCCATATCCGGGTAGATGCCGCCTACCGCACCAGCATCGCCACGGTTTATGCCATTGGGGATCTGGTGGCCGGACCGATGCTGGCTCACAAGGCTTCGGCGGAAGGTATTGCGGCTGTCGAGTGCCTGGCCGGTAAGGCCGGCGAAGTCAACTATGATGCCTTGCCGTCAGTTATTTACACCCATCCGGAAGTCGCGGGCGTGGGGTTGACTGAAGAACAGGTGAAACAGCGCGAAATTCCATATGCCACCGGGACCTATCCCTTCGCCGGGGTGGGGCGTGCCCGCTGCCTGGGAGAAACCGAGGGGTTCGTTAAAATTATTGCCCATGAGAAAACTGATCGCATCCTGGGGGTGCACATCATCGGCGCGCGGGCCTCGGAGATGATTGCCGAATGCGTGCTGGCCGTAGAGTTGGGCGCCAGCGCTGAAGACCTGGCGCGCAGCGTCCACGGCCACCCGACATTTGCCGAGGCCCTGCAGGAGGCAGCCGGAGTGGTGAAAAAATGATGCCTGGAAATCAAGATGCCACTGGCAGGGATGCTGCAGGTGAAAATAAAGATCCTTTTTCAGCGCAGCCGGATCCGCAGTTTTATTTTGCTTTCGATGCCTTTGAAAAGCGTCTGGCGATGCTTGCCAGCCTGGTGGAGGGCCGCGATGTTATCGTTCTGGTCATCGGAGAGCCCGGCAGCGGAAAAACAACATTGCTCAACCGTTACCTTCGAAAAACCGATGCACCCTGGAAAGCGTGCCGCATTCATTACAGCCCCGCTGCGACTTCCGGCGGCGGTCGGGTGCCGGGAAAAGGCCGCGGGTTTGCCGCCTATGTTTTGCAGGACGCCGCGGACCCGGTGATTATTGTTGACGATGCCCATCGTCTGGATCGTTTGCGGCTGCGCTTTTTACTTAAAGAAGCCCTGGTGCCCGGCAGTGCGCAGAAGATCAAGCGACTGGTTTTATTCGGGCCACCCGATCTGTATACCGCCGTCAATGCTGTGAGCAAATCATTTCCCACGGATGCCGCACTCAATAAAATCTATTTGCCCGGCCTGTCCCGGGAAGAAACCGCCGCTTACATCGAGCACCGGCTGACAGTCGCCGGCTATCGCGGAAAAAATCCGTTCAAAGGGGCGGTGATCAACAAAATCCATCAGACCACCGGAGGCATTCCAGGGGCCATCAATGAGGCCGCCCGCAGCCTGCTTGAAAAAGCAGATGAGGGCCGTGCAGCAGTCTCGGGATTTTTGCAATGGTTGAAAAATTTTTCCGGGAAAAAAATTGTTTGGACGCTCGCGGGGGGTTTGATTATTTTGCTGGCCGCGCTGTGGCTCTATCCGGACGGTGACCGGTCGAAATCAAGGCCATTGGTGCGCAAACCGGATGCCCGGGTGTTTCGGGCCAAAATCAAGCATACACCAGATATGGTTAACCGCATCATCCGGGTCAAGATACCGCCCGTAACATCCGGGACACAGAGCCAAAGGGCGCCGGAAGCCGCTCCAAAAACCGGACCGGCAGTGCCATCGGCGACCCCCGAAGATATATCGCCACCAGCTGTGCCCCCAAAGCCCGCCAAAAAAATGCCGGCGGTTGCCTCCTTCCGTCCGAAACCCATTCCATCTTCTTCCGCGGCCGCGGGACCGCTGGCTGTGGCATCCATGCCGGCCGGTGCGTTGCATCGCGAAAAATGGCTTTTATCCCAGAATCCGGCGCATTACACCATTCAAATTCTGGGAGTGCGCAATGAAAAGACGCTGCTGGAGTTTGTCAGGCAAAATCACCTGGAGAAACAAAGCAAACTGGCCTGTTACAGGGGAACATACAAAGGCAAGGACTGGTACCGGTTGCTATACGGCATTTTTACCACCCAACAGGAGGCCCGGTTGACTGCCCGCGGGCTGCCGGCGCAAGTTCAGCGGACATCGCCCTGGGTACGCCGTCTGTCATCAGTGCAGCGGGACATCCGTGACTAATCGTCTTGTTCCGTGTCCAGCATTTCCTCGGTTTCCATCCACATCACGTTGATGATACCAAAGGCGCATGCCAGCAGTACGCCTAAAATCCATGCAAAATACCACATAATGATATCCTTTTTAATACGCCGAGTGCGTTTCTTCCCTTATTTTTTCTTCTGTTATTTTTCCGCGCAAAACCCGGTACACCC
>JAOZPY010000196.1 GCA_029932495.1 Desulfobacterales bacterium | reverse complement strand
ACGGGCTTTTCCACTTCGCCGAACACGTAAACACGGTTGCCGCTCTCATTGAGCGTGGGCAAAAATACGAGATCGCCGGCGTCAAGAACGAGATTCTGGCCCAGGTCTCCCTGTAAAATGGTTTTGTAAAGATTCAAGGTGACAGACTGGCCGTTTTTATGCCGGATCCTCACATTTCTCAAATTGGCGTCCTGGGTTGGGCCCCCGGCCCGGGTGAGCACATCCAGCACAGTGGTTTTACCGCGCAGGTTGTAACTGCCGGGCCCGCTGCCGGGCCCGTGATAGGCCACCGCCCCCACCAGGCGGACAAACTTGCTGCCATACTTTTTAACCACCACGTCAATGCGCGGGTTTCTTACATATTCCCTGAAATTGGTTGTCAGCAACTGATCCAGTTCGGAAGACGTAAGCCCTTGAACCGGCAGATCCTGCACAAATCCAAAGGATATCTTTCCGTCGGGACGTACCAGAATTTCTTCTTTTTTGGGGGTGGTGCCTTCCCACAGGGTAATCTCCAGGATATCATCAGGACCAATTTTATATTCGGCCACCCCGTTGACCATGCGGTAGACGTCATTTTCCCGGGGTACCGGCGCAGGACCAGGGTTTGCTTGCGATGCCAAACG
Source organism: Desulfobacterales bacterium (assembly GCA_029932495.1). GTDB lineage: Bacteria > Desulfobacterota > Desulfobacteria > Desulfobacterales > JAFDCJ01 > JAFDCJ01. The sequence goes on along the minus strand of JAOZPY010000196.1, from coordinate 5,126 downwards.
GTCAACCTGCCGCCGGCGGGCAATCTTGAGCTTATCGTCTTTTCCAGTCCAGATCTTGATCCCCTCTCCAAAACTGGCGGCACAAATATCCGTTCGCCCGTCACCATCCAGATCGGCCAGGGCGATTTCGTAATAGGTCCCGACAGATGGGAACAGGCCCTTGAGGGGCTGCCAGCCGGAATGGCCCTGACTGAGCCAGGCCTTAATCCCTTCCCCGATCACAGACCCGGCCAAGACATCCGCCCGGCCGTCTTCATTCAGGTCAAGAACCTGCACTGCCCAGTAGCTCTGAGGATTATTGGACAGCGATGCTTTTGCGCTGTCAGCGGGGGACTTTGACTCCACCTGGCGGCGGCGTTTCAGAAAGGCCTCCGGACTGCGAACACTGATAAAGTTTCCCCGGCCATCGCCCTGAAACAGGCGAGCTCCCCGGCGATGGGATCCGACAAAAATATCCAGGTTGCCATCCCCATTCAGATCCCCGGTGCTCAGACCGTAAAAGCTGCCCTTCTCAAGGGGCCGAGCGGAGGACCAATTACCAGCGCCGTCGCCCAGCCAAATCCGCAAGGCGCCATAGGTGCCCCAGCCCGCCCCGACAAGATCCAGGTTGCCGTCGCCGTTGAGATCCACCGCCATGACATCCATGTAGATACCGGTGACCGTGGGACCGGACTCCACCGGCCAGCCGCCCCGGCCGTCGCCCAGCCAGACCTGGATGCCGCCCTGGGTGGCCGATGTCGCGTTAGCGGCGATAATGTCCATGTGCCCGTCACCATTGACATCGGCCGTGCGGACCGCCTGGTAGCGATTAATCTCAATGGGCCCCCTGGCGGCTTTCCAGCGCCGGTCGGATTGGTTCAACCACACCTTGATTCCTGTGGACTGACGCTGCACGGCGCAGATGATGTCCGGCATGCCATCCTCGTTGATATCGGCCACCGCCACCGATGGTACATCTCCCTGAACCGGCAAATAACGCGGTGCGGATATCCCGCCGCGGCCATCTCCATAACTGACGGTCACGACCCCTGGAGATGAAGCGCCGCCCACCACGTCCAGTTTGCCATCGTTGTCCAAATCGGCAACGGCCACCGCACGAAATTTTGCCGCCGCGGACAGGCCGCCTTCAGATGCTTTGATCGACGGAGGTTTATAATTTTCACCTTTTTGAACACAGCTGAAAAAAACCATGGCCGCCGGCAGGATCATCACAAAAAACAGTCGATTTATTGGAAGGGTGAAATGGCGGCGTTTGCTTATATTCATCTGTTTCGGGTCCATAGCTAAGATCCCAGGTCCTCAATGGCGTCTTTGACGATATTGCTGTCAACAATTCCGGCCTGTCGCATCAGGCCGATGAGCAGGCAACGGTCGCATACATTATTAATGCGCAGGGGTATCCCACCGGCAAATTCATAAAGTGCCTGGATGGCTTCCCGGGAAAAAATGCCCCGGGTGGCCCCAGCCCATTTCAGGCGGTGCACAACGTAATTCAAAGTATTCTGATCGTCCAGCGGCTCAAGGTTGAACTTGATGCTGATGCGTTCCTTTAAAGGCTGCAGCTCGGAGATGTTTTTCAACAATGGCGGCTGCCCCAGCAAAATCAAAGTGATCAAAAACTCATCATCGGATTGAAAGTTGAGCAGCATCCGCAACTCATCTAGGGTGGCACGGTTGCCGATCACGTGGGCCTCATCAATGGCCAATACCGTATTGATTCCCCTTTCGGCATTCTGGGCCAGCAACCCCTGCAGGCGGTCCAGCAAAACAGTCTTGGAATTGTCGTCCGCGTTGCCTCCCAGTTTCAACAAAATCGCTTTGATCAAATCGGTGGGTTGCAAGGCGGGATTGGAGATGGTATGCAGCTGGTAGCGATCTTTATCGAGATCGCCGGCCAGCGCCCGGGTAACGGTGGTTTTGCCACAGCCCACTTCACCGGTCAGCATGGCCACCCCTTTGCGCTGCTCGATGACATATAGCAGACGGCGCAAGGCCTCTTCATGCTGCGGCGATCTGAAAAACACATTGCCGTTAGGTACATTCCCAAAAGGCGCTTTTTGAAGTCCCCAATGCTCTAGATACATAAAACACCTTTACTTCGGTGGCGGATGGCCGGGTTGGCCCGGATAGCTGTAACCGCCGAGTCATATTATTGTCTCATCGAAACTCCAGGATCCCCTTTATTTTATATATTTCCGAGTTATCCACCGTTCATCCCAAGCTCTTCAATTTCGCTTTCGGAAACCGAATCAACGATATTGAGCAAGGGGTCTTCAGGGAGAACCACAATTCTTTCAGTCAGCACTTTACGTCGCTGGGAATCAAACAAAATCTTCAGCTTTGGTCGCATTGGCTGATCCGGATAGGTTTCGATCACTTTGCCAATGGCGTTGGAGTTCAGCCGCACATAGCTGTGAATCGGAAAAGCGGTAAAAATGCGCAGCAAAGACTTCAGGTGCCGCCGCTGAAATCTTGTTTTGCAGGTGTTGATAATCTCTTTGACCGCCGCAAAATGGGTCAGCTTATCACGATGGGGCCGGGAATGAATCAAGGCTTCAAACATATCCAGCAATCCCACAATCTGCGAATATTCATGGATTTCGTTGCCCTTGAGGCCGCGCGGATACCCGGAGCCGTCTATTCTTTCATATACCTGGACTGCTGTTTCCGCCAGATAGGCGAACTGGGGGCCGAAAGAACGCAGGATCTTGTAACTGTAATTGGGTCGGTCCCGCAGAATTTCAAGTTCCCGGTCGCTGAATGCTCCTTCCTTGTAAAGAAGTTTATCGGGAATCACCGCCATGCCAATATCGTGCAACAGGGCCGCCATGGCAAGTTCCAGTTTGTCGGATTTTGAAAAACCCAGGTCCTGTGCCATTTTCAAACAATAGATGGCCAGGTTGACACTGTGATGGATGACATACTGAAAACGGTCATCCAGATGAATGGCCATGATGAAAAGCTCGTCTTCCGGATGATCCACGGCCGCCATTTTTTGCAGAATTTTAAAACCGGGCTCCAGTGGAAAACTTCTGCGGTTTTTGACCGCGTTCAGAGCCTGGTTCAAATAAAGAGAGGCTTTTTCATACAGCTGCATCCGGTTTTCAGGCGACGGCCTGTTGTTTTCAGTCGCGCCACCGGCTGTAACCTGCCGGCTTTGCCGGGAGTCCGCCAGCTCTCTGAAACTGAGTTTCAGCTTTTGACCTGGTTTCTGGCCTTTGTTTTTGTGCGTCTCAGAATTTATTTTTCGAAAATCCACCAGACCCATATTTTGCCCAAGTTAAGGGTTTGTTTTTATTGCGCGTGATGCCACATCCACGGTTGGCAAGGGTTGCTGCTCGACAAACGGACTTTTTTCGAAAACACGGGGTCGCCGCCGGGAGCGGTCAGCCCTGCGCAAGCGCCCCCTTCTTTCCAGGATCGTGATCAGCACCACCATGATGGCAGCCTGAAAAACAAGCAGCACCGCATCGATCGGCCTGGCATTACGCAAAGCAACCGCACTGATCCCCAGACACAGGTTCATCAGATAGATGAAAAGCACACTTTTCTTGCGCCCTCCCATTGCCTGGGCCAGCCGATGGTGCAGGTGATCTTTGCCCACATACTTGATCCATTGCCGGAAGTTTACAACCTTGCCGGACACAATCCGGTCCACGGTAATGTGCACCATGTCAAATATCAATATCCAGAATATCAGCACGGGAGAAACCAGGGCCACAACCGGATCGCCCTGGGCCCAGTCTCCGAAAACGGCAAGACTGGCCAGGATGAATCCGATCACACTGCTTCCGGCATCGCCAAGAAACATCACCGCATGGCCTTTCAACTTAAAATTATACGGCAAAAATCCCAGGCAACCGCCCATCACAGCCACGGCAATCCAACCGACAAAAGCCTGCGCCGTTTGAAAAGCCACTACCCCGAGAAAAAAGGCGATCACAGCGCCCAGCCCTGCCGCCAGTCCATCCATGCCGTCAAAAAAATTCATGGCATTGGTGATACCGACAATCCATAGCACCGTCAGCACAATATTGCCGACCAGCGCGAAAATTCCAAATTCCGCCGGTATAACTCTCAGCACAATTCCACTGCTGACAACCAAGGCCGTGCAGATAAGCTGTACCATCAACCGCAACTCAGCAGCTATTTCTCTGTAATCATCCACAACACCGACAACAAAAAGCAGCAGCGAGGCGGCCAGGATGGCCGCAAACTGCATGGAAAAAATTCCGTTGACCAGCAACGCCGCTAAAAAACCGATAAAAACGCAGACACCTCCCAACAGCGGAGTTGCCTCCCGATGAAGCTTGCGCGCACTGGGCTTGTCAAGGATTTGAAAACGACGGGCGATTTTCAAAACCACCGGATTCAGGCTAAAAGAAACCCCGAAGGACAGCAGCATGACATGAACCCATCGCCAGCCGGCATACATAAAATATTCCCGAACCGGAGGCAAAACCAGCAGACAGGTGGTCACCATCAAGGGGACATAAAGATACCCGCTGATGCCCAGAACCCTGGGCTTCAACCCATGGTTTCCGTCCCGGCGGTTTACCACCCGGTACGTCCGGTTATCTTGCACTGTCAAATTGTCGGCGAAAATGCTGGATTTCATGGCCCCGTTAAAGTGAGAATTTATTAGTTTCAGGCTGCCGGCCTGCATTGTATATAAATTTTGCGGCCTGACATTTAGATATGAAATAATCTCAAACAGATTTATCCAGTAATTTTTTCATCCATCCATAAAAACACCTGGTATCATTGTTAGTTATCGGCAACTTTTTAGAAACATTAAGAAAAAAGTGATACCTACCGGTTTTTGCCGCATCCAAACATCATGCACATTTTATGCCAATCGGAACAGTCGTGCCATTAAATATAACCCGCTGATCTTTAAGATGATAATTGTTATCAACTGGGATATCACAACTGTTGCAGGCGTCAAAAATGTGGCAACATGCAGCCGTAAAGCACATTTATAATAGCGGGATTGTACAGAAACCGGGCAGGCCGTGGGCCGCAACGTGGGCCCCTAGGACGGGTGGACAGCACGAACCGCTTCAATGATGCGGTCAATCTCCTCTTCGTCCAGGGAGGGATAAATGGGAATTGACAGGCGTTGC
>JAOZPY010000195.1 GCA_029932495.1 Desulfobacterales bacterium | reverse complement strand
GTGTCCGGATCGGGAAAATCCACCCTGGCCTTTGACATCCTGTTTGCCGAAGGACAGCGCCGTTACCTGGAAAGCCTTGCGCCCTACGTGCGCCAGTACATGAAAATCCTGGAGCGGCCGGAAGTCGACCGGGTGGCCGGCCTGGCGCCGACAGTGGCCATCGAGCAGCGAACCAGCTATGCCGGCCGGCGCTCCACGGTGGCCACCCTGACGGAAATTTTTCATTATCTACGCCTGCTATACAGCAAGCTGGGTATCCAGCATTGCCCGGGATGCGGCCGCCGGCTGACCACCCAGAGCCGCACGGCCGTTGTGGAACAAATTCGTCAACGTTACGCCGACCGACCGGCCACCCTGCTGGCGCCCAAGGTGTTCGGCCGCAAGGGATTTCACAAGGACGTCCTGGCCAGAGCCCTGAAAAACGGATTTAATAAAGCCCGCATCGACGGCCGCATCACGCCGCTCAAAACCGGCATGGCCCTCAGCCGCTACCAGGAACATACCATTGAGCTGGTGATCGGTACCCTGCCGGCGGCCGACCTGGATGCACTGGTAGACCGTGCCCTGGAAGAAGGCGACGGCAGCCTGGTGGTACTTGACCGCCGGCACAACGAGGATGTCTTCAGCCTGCAGGGAATTTGTCCGGCCTGCGGCATCGGCCTGGAAAAGCTCGACCCGCGCCTGTTTTCTTTTAACAGCAAGCAGGGCGCCTGCCCCAAATGCGGCGGCCTGGGCACCCTTGGAGATGCCGGAGATGAAAGCACCGCCGATGGCAAAGTCTGCCCGCGTTGCGGCGGAAGCCGACTGAAGCCCCAGGCGCTGGCGGTCAAGGTGGGAGATTACTCCATCTGGGAACTGGTGCAGCTGCCGGCCCGCAAGGCCCTGGCGGTCATCACAAAAATGGCCTTCGCCCCCCATGAAAAACCGGTGGCCGACCCCATCGTGGCCGAACTGCTCAGCCGACTGGCCCTGTTGGACCAACTGGGATTGTCCTACCTGGCCCTGGCGCGCGGCGGCAATACCCTATCCGGCGGGGAGGCCCAGCGCATCCGGTTGGCCGCCCAGCTGGGTTCCAACCTGACCGGGGTATGCTATATCCTGGATGAACCCACCATCGGGCTGCATGCCCGGGACAACCGGGTCCTGATTGACGCGCTGCACAGGTTGCGCGACCGGGGCAACACCATTCTGGTGGTCGAACATGACGAGGAAACCATCCGTGCGGCCGATACAATTGTCGACTTAGGGCCCGGTGCCGGACAGGATGGTGGTCGGGTGGTGGCCTGCGGACGGCTGCCGGAGCTGAAGAAAATACCGGCTTCGGTTACCGGCGCCCTGTTAGACGGACACCCCCGTAAAATATCCTCGCGTCTGAGGGCTTACCGCAAACAGCCCAAAATCCGGGTGCAGGCAGCTGCGACCCACAACCTCAAACACATCACCGTGGATTTTCCTTTGGGTTGTCTGATATGTGTCAGCGGCGTGTCAGGTTCCGGCAAGTCCAGTCTGCTCAAGGAAACCCTTTACGCCGGTTTGCGCAACCGCCTGCTGAAACAGCATGCGCCATCCGGAACCTGCAGGGACATCACGGGGTGGCAGCACCTCAAGCGCGTGCTGGAAGTCGATCACAGCCCCATCGGCCGTACACCGCGATCAGTGCCGGCCTCCTACGTGGGTTTTTTCGGGCAAATCCGCCAATTGTTTTCCCGAACGCCTGCCGCCCGGACACGGGGATATCAGCCCGGACGCTTTTCTTTCAACGTTGCCGAAGGCCGTTGCGACGCCTGCAAAGGTCAGGGCCGACCAAAGGTGGCCATGAGCTTTTTGCCCGATGTCTATGTACCCTGCGAAGTGTGCCGGGGAAAACGCTACAACCCGGAAACCCTGGCCGTCCTGTACCGGGGAAAAAGCATCGCCGAGATTCTGGCAATGACCTTTGCCGAAGCCGTTCGCTTTTTTGGGGCCGTACCCGTCATTCGCCGGGCCGTACAGTTTGTCTGCGACGTCGGACTGGGGTACCTGGGCCTGGGACAACCCAGCCCCACCCTGTCCGGAGGCGAGGCCCAACGCATCAAACTGGCCCGCCAGCTGGCCAAACCATCCAACGGCCACACTTTTTACATTCTGGATGAGCCCACCACCGGCCTGCATATGGCTGATGTCCGGCGACTGCTCGACGTTCTGCAAAAACTGGTGGATGACGGCAACACGGTGGCCGTCATCGAGCACAACATGGACATCATCCGCGAAGCCGATTATATCATCGACCTGGGCCCTGAAGGCGGACAGGCCGGCGGCCGGGTGGTGACCCGCGGCTCTCCCAAAGAACTGCTGAAGCATACCCAAAAATCGCACACCGCCCGGTGCCTGAAAAATTACCTCGGCCTGTGAAAGGAGCCGCCCATGAAAACCATTACCATCGCTGTGGTACAGTTCACGCCGCAGTTCGGCAAAAAAAAGAAAAACCTGGCACGCATGCAGCAGTTGGTCGCCAATGTGACCGCCGACATCATCGTTTTCCCGGAGCTGTGCACCACCGGCTATTTCTTCCAGACCCGAGACGAGGTGGCAATGGCAGCCGAGCCCGCTACGGGACCTGCCGCTGAATTTTTCCGCAACATGGCGTTGGAGCACCAGGCCATTGTGGTGGCAGGCTTTGCCGAACGGGCCGGTGACAGCCTGTATAACGCCTGTCTGGTTGTCGTACCGGAAGCGGCGCAACCCTGGGTGTATCGCAAAACGCATCTATTTTATAAGGAGAAAATCTGCTTTGATCCGGGAGACACCGGATTTTTCGTGGTCAAAGATGCCCGACGCGGTGTCAATGTCGGCCCGATGATCTGCTATGACTGGCGCTTTCCAGAAGCCGCCCGGGTGCTGATGCTCCAAGGGGCGGACGTGATCGTTTGCCCGGCCAACCTGGTCACCACAGCCTGGCGGAAGGTGATGCCCGCCCGGGCCATTGAAAACAACGTCTACCTGGCCGTGGCCAACCGCGCCGGAAGTGAAAAAAGACAAAACGAGCAATTGACCTTTCAGGGCGAATCTGCCATTTATGACATCAACGGCCGCGTTCTCACAGCGGCAGCTGCCAGCGGCGATGAAGTGCTCCAATGCAAAATCGATCCCAGGCGCGCCCGGGACAAAGCATTCAATGCACTCAACAATGTTGTATCCGACCGCCAGCCGCAGCATTACAAGGAACTGGTCATGCGACAAAATTTTTAATAAAAACAGACGTGATTTGGCCGGTGGATGGTGTTTTCCGGAAACCGGTATGATACTCAGCGACTCTATATTTTCGCAGTGTCCCTTGTTTGAGATGAATGGCTCGGGACTGATTGAGGTTAGCAACTGATTGGGCCTCATCCCAAACAAGGGACACGCGGCTGCGGTATCGTTTCATACCGGTTGGAGGAAAATATCATCCACCGGCCAAATCACACCTTAAACTAAGCAAGGAATTGCCATGCCTTCACCTAAAGAACTGAAAGCTTCCGATCTGCGCTGCATCTGTGATCCCAAGGTGTTCAAGTTCAAAAACACTTCCCAGATCAAACCCCTGGATGAAGTCATCGGTCAGCAGCGCGCCGTGCGAGCCATCGAGTTTGGGCTGAACATGAAAAGCGCCGGTTACAATATTTTTGTCACCGGACTGGAAGGCACCGGAAAGTCCACCATTGTGCGGGACCTCGTCAACCGCCACGCCGCCGGGCTGCCTAAACCCGATGACTGGGTGCTGGTCAACAATTTTAAAGATGAATTCCGCCCCCGGGCTATTGCCGTGCCCACCGGCAAGGCCGTCGGGTTCAGCCGCCGGATGGATAAATTTATCGAGGATTTGAAAAAGGCCCTGCCCAAGGCTTTTGAGGGTGAAGGTTACCTGAAACGATTGTCGGCCATCAAAAGCCGCTATGCCGAGAAACAAAACCGGCTGTTTCAAAAAATCGAAAAATTTGCCGTCGCTCACAATCTGCAGATCACCCGGACCGAAAGCTCGTTTGAAACCATCCCCATTGTCAACGGCAAACCGATGACCCCAGAAGAATTCAGTAATCTGTCTGTAGCCGCACAAGCTGAAATCGAAGACAGCATCCGCCAAACCCAGGCCCAGATTGAAATCGCATCGGTGGAAGTCGATAAACTCAACAACGCCCTGCACATAGAGGTTGAAAAATTGATGGATGAAGTCACGCTTTCCATTGTGCAGTCGCGCCTGGAAAAAATCAGGGCCGATTTCAAGGACCGGCCGGCCATCCTCGATCACTTGGCACAGGTTGAACAGGACATTGTTGACAATGTAAATTTTTTCGTGGCCCCCGAGGAGACCAAACCCAGCGATGACAGCATTTTTTTCCTCCAGCCCAAATCCAAACTTCAGCGTTACCGGGTCAACGCTTTGACCGACCGGGCATCGGGAAAGGGCGCTCCGGTCATCTTTGAAACCAACCCCACCTATCACAATGTTTTCGGGCGCATTGAAAAACGAGCCATCATGGGAACCGTCACCACGGATTTCACCATGGCTCAGGCCGGCTCCATGCTCAACGCCAACGGCGGCTTTCTGATTATGGACATGGAAGCCGTGCTGATGAATCCGCTGGTCTGGGAAACGCTCAAGCGGACTCTGCAGACCAAATGCCTGTTCATTGAAGATATTGCCGAGGAGACGGGTTTCGGGACGGTCTCGCTGCGCCCCCAGCCCATTGAGCTGGAAGTCAAGGTCATCCTGCTGGGAAGCTATGAGGCCTTTGAAGTACTGCAGAATTACGATCCCAAATTTAATAAGATCTTTAAAGTCCGGGCTGACTTCGACTCCGAGGTGGAAAAAACACCGGAAACGGTTCAGCTCTATGCACGCTTTATCGCCCGGGTGTGCCGGGAAGAAAAGTTGTTACCATTTACGCCCAGCGCCGTAGCCCTTATCGTCGAATACGGTGAAAAATCCGTCGCCGACAGGGACAAACTGTCGATCCGCTTCGGTCCTCTGCTGGCAATTTTACAGGAAGCCGACTACTGGGCCCGCAAAAACAATGCCCGGCTGGTCTCCGACAAGTACGTGGTCACCGCCTTTAACGAACATCGTTTCCGCTACAACCTATATGAAGAAAAGATTCATGAATCTTTTCTGGATGAAACGATCATGATCGATGTCAGCGGCCGGGTAGTGGGCCAGGTCAACGCCCTGGCAGTTTACCAGATCGGCTCTTTTTCCTTCGGACGGCCCACCCGTATTACGGCCGAAGCGTTCATGGGCCGACAGGGAATCATCAACATCGAGCGGGAAGCCAAACTCAGCGGTAAAACCCATGACAAGGGTGTGCTGATTTTAACCGGCTACCTGGGAAAAACCTTTGCCCAGCAAGCACCCCTCAATCTGGCCATCAGCATCACTTTTGAGCAGAGTTACAGCGACATCGACGGCGACAGCGCCTCATCCACCGAACTGTATGCCATTATTTCAAGCCTTTCGGGAATCGCCATCCGCCAGGGAATCGCCGTCACCGGTTCGGTCAATCAGAAAGGAAAAATCCAGGCCATCGGCGGGGTCAATCAAAAAGTCGAGGGGTTTTTTGAGGTTTGCAAAAGCAAAGGTTTCACCGGCCGGCAGGGGGTCATGATACCCAAGGCCAACCAGAAAAACCTCATGCTCAAAAAAGAAGTTGTCGATACCGTTAAACGCAAAAAATTCCATATTTATACGGTATCAACGGTTGAAGAGGGCATTGAAATTTTAACCGGCCGGCCGGCCGGCAAAGCCGA
>JAOZPY010000194.1:4466-5790 GCA_029932495.1 Desulfobacterales bacterium | reverse complement strand
TACTGGAGATGGATTGCCAGCTCGGCCAGGGATATCTGTTTTCCAAACCGCTTCCAAGGGAAAAAGTCGATTTGCTGATTGGAGAGATGGTGGATTTTTCCCGCCAGAATCCGGGGCAACTCTATTCCATGATCAATCTGTTGTCGAATTGACCTCAACGTTGCATAAACAACATGGCAAACAATATCTAGATGGTCAGATAGGATAGCCTATCTCATCATAAGAGCACCATCTTGAGGATATCCCATTGGGTAAATTGTCCGTTGCGTGTTAAAAGGCTGCCTGCCCAAGTGTATTGACCTTAACCGCTGCGGTATCGTATGATTAGATTTATGGAGCTTTGCGCATTTTCAGATAAACAACTGGCCGGGCAGCGGCTGATGGTTGGTTTCAGCGGAACCCGGATCAGTGAGGAGCTTAAATTCCAGATCAAGCATCTGAAAGTCGGGGGCCTGATCCTTTTCAGCGAAAACATTCAGACACCGCGGCAGATCGCGCAGCTTTGTTATGAAGCCCAACAGTACGCCCACTCATGTGGACAGCCTCCGCTGTTTATCGCCATTGACCAGGAGGGGGGACAGGTCGCCAGGCTAAAAGCGCCTTTTACCCGGTTTGCCGGCAATCCCAGCATGAAAGACGAGCATGACGCCGTGCATTTTGCCGAGGTAACGGCAGCCGAGATGGCCGAAGTGGGCCTCAACATGAACATGGCCCCGGTTGTGGATGTGGCTCCGGAAGAAATCAACAGCATTATGGCCGGGCGGGTCTTCGGCGGCGATCCCCACTGGGTCTCACGGCTGGGGGTGGCCGTTATCGAGCATTTGCAACAAAACCGTATTATTGCGGTCGCCAAACATTTCCCGGGAATCGGACGCACGATCCTGGATTCCCACATGGATCTGCCGGTCTGCGATGTGGACCTGCGCAGCCTTGAACAGTTTGATCTCATCCCTTTTAAAGCCGCCATTGCCTGCAATGTTGCCGCGGTCATGCTGTCGCACATTGCCTATCCGCAACTTGACCCCCAATGGCCGGCCAGCCTCTCGACCCAAATCGCACGGGATCTTTTGCGCCGCCGGTTTGGCTTTGACGGCCTTGTATTGACTGACGATCTTGACATGGGGGCCATTGTACAGCATTACGATATCCGGACAGTCATCAGCAGGGTTCTCGAAGCGGACATTGATATGGCCCTCATCTGCCATCCGGGACCGAATATCGAGATTGCCTTTGAAAAAATCCTGGAGACACTGAGAGAGACCCCCGAGCTGAAAGCCAGGGGCGTAAAATCAGTGCAAAGAATTATGCGGATAAAAAACGACTA
>JAOZPY010000194.1:0-4366 GCA_029932495.1 Desulfobacterales bacterium | reverse complement strand
CGCAGTTTATCCCGCAGCCGGCTGTTGGCCGCAACGCCGCCCACCAGTGCAATATGGCCACAGCCTTTTTGTCTTGCGGCCTCAATTGCCTTGTCCGTGAGAACGTCCACAACTGCCTCCTGAAACGCGGCGGCAATGTCACCCATGCGCTTTTGGCCGTCACCGGGGTGTTTTGCAATATAACGCTGCACGGCGGTTTTAATCCCGCTGAAGCTGAAATCAAAACTGGTCCGCTCCAGGTAGGAGCGTGGAAAACGGATGGATTTCGGGTCGCCGTTTTTTGCGAACCGTTCGATGACAGCACCTCCCGGATATCCCAGGCCCAGCATCTTGGAAACCTTGTCAAAGGCCTCGCCGGCCGCATCATCCCGGGTCTGCCCCATCAGTTCGACCACCATGGGGGCGCTGACATGATAAATGCCCGTGTGTCCGCCGGACACCAGCAAAGCAATAAAGGGAAACGGCGGCGGTTCGCCTTGTAAAAAAACCGAGTGAACATGACCTTCCAGGTGATTGATCCCCACCCAGGGCTTGTCCAGGGAAAAGGCGCAGGCCTTGGCAAAAGAAAACCCCACCAGCAAAGAGCCCACCAACCCGGGCCCCCGGGTAACAGCCAGAGCGTCCACCCCGTCCAGGGTAATACTGGCTTCGTCCAATGCCTGCCCGGTCACCGGCACAATGGCTTCGATATGTTTGCGCGAAGCCAGCTCGGGGACCACTCCCCCGTAAGCATGATGCACATCAACCTGGGAGGCGACGACCGAAGACAGGACATGCGTACCGTCTTTCACCACCGCCGCAGCGGTCTCATCGCAAGAGGTTTCAATGCCCAAAATAATCATAAGCAACAGGTTCAGGGTACCAGGTTCAAGGTTCAGGGAGTACAACTGCCGGGGTTGTCCAGCTGGCCGACCAGATTCCTGCAATCGCAGATAGCCTTAGACTACTCCCAGATGAGCTGATTTTGGGCATCACGGCACTCCAGGACTTCTCCAATCAAAAAGGCTTTCTCATTCATGGCTTCCAGCTGCTGTAAAACATCAGCAGTGTTTTCGGCGGGAACAATGGCCACCATACCGATGCCATTGTTGAAAGTGCTCATCATTTCCAACTCGCTTATTTTGGCTGCCTGCTGCAGAAAAGAAAAAATGGGTGGGATGTCCCAGCTTTCGCGTTGAATCAGAATGTTGCAAGCTTGGGGCACAATACGCAGGATGTTTTCAGCCAGCCCGCCGCCGGTAATGTGGGCCAGACCGTGGACCGGCAATTCTTTCACAATCCGCAATATGGGCCGCGCATAAATCCGGGTGGGCGTCAACAGCTCTTCACCGAGGGTTTTGCCCAGTTCGGGGATGTAATCCTCCACTTTCAGATTGAGATGTTCAAAGCAGACTTTGCGTACCAGCGAATATCCGTTACTGTGCAGTCCACTGGAGGCAATCCCGATCAGCCGGTGGCCGACGCGAATATCGGTACCATCGATGATTTTACCGTTGTCGACGACGCCCACACCAAAACCGGCCAGATCATATTCATTGTCCGGGTAAAATCCAGGCATCTCAGCGGTTTCCCCGCCAAGCAAAGCGCATCCGGCTTGTTGGCAGCCGGTACCGATACCGCTGATGATGCTGGCCGCCCGTTGATCGTCCAGCTTGCCCATTGAAAGGTAATCCAGAAAGAAAAGCGGCTTGGCGCCCTGGACAATAATGTCATTAACACACATGGCCACCAGATCAATACCCACCGTGTCATGCTTGTCCAGCATAAAGGCGATTTTCAGCTTGGTCCCCACGCCGTCAGTGGAACTGACCAGAACCGGCCGGTCCAGATTGGCAAGATTCAGCGAGTAAAGCCCGCCAAACCCGCCGATATCACCAATCACACCGGAACGCGGCGTTTTCTTGGCGATGTCACTGATGGTGCAAACCAGCTTATTGGCCTTGTCAATATCAACGCCAGCCTTCGCATAGGTGAATGCGTCGTTCATATCTGTCTCCATTAAGAAGTTGCCGGGTCAGAAAAACCCTTGAAAATTAAACTGAACGGGCTTAAAAGTCAAAACAATTTTTTTGACTTCGACGCAAGGGGATTGTATGATTCTTAAAAATGGACGGACACCAATTAGAAAAAAATGCAGCCGCGCCGCTCCCGGAAATTCGGAACACAATGTAAGACTTGGTAAATCTATAACATTACAGTAATCAAGGAGCAATTAAGGCAATGAAATCGATCAATATCGGCCTGCTGGGCTGTGGTACGGTAGGCACCGGTGTAGCCAAACTGCTGATGGGAAACAAAGCCCTGCTCAGCGCCCGCGTGGGTGCCGAATTGAATCTTAAATGGGCCGCCGACGTGGATACTGAAGCTGAGCGAAAAATCACCTTTGCCGAGGGGGTTTTCACCACGAATGCCCGTCAGGTGATCGATGACCCTCAGGTAGACATCATTGTGGAGATGATCGGCGGTCAAGGCATTGCCATGCAGCTCATCCAGCAGGCCATCGAAAATGGCAAACACGTGGTCACTGCCAACAAGGCCCTGCTTGCATCCCGGGGCAATGAACTATTCACAGCGGCGGCACGCCAAGGTGTTGACCTGGCTTTTGAGGCGGCCGTGGGCGGATGTATGCCCATCATCAAAACGATGCGTGAATCACTGGCGGGAAACCATATCCAGGCCATGACCGGCATTTTAAACGGCACCTGTAATTATATCCTGTCGCGAATCACCGATGCGGGTATCTCCTTTGAAGCGGCACTGGCCGAAGCTCAACAGGAAGGGTATGCCGAGGCGGATCCCACACTGGATGTGGAAGGCTTCGATGCCGCCCATAAAACAGCGATCCTGGGTGCACTGGCCTACGGCATGGAAATTAACCTGAACGATGTTTATATCGAAGGCATTTCCAGCGTGACCCCGCTGGACATCGAGTTTGCCGGTCAGTTCGGGTACCGCATCAAGCTGCTGGCCATCAGCAAAATGACCAATGGCATGGTGGAATCCCGTGTGCACCCCACCATGATCCCGCGGGACAACCTGCTTTCCAATGTCAACGGTACCCTGAACGCCATCACGATCACCGGCGATGCTGTCGGCGAAATTATGCTCTATGGGCACGGTGCGGGCATGATGCCCACCGCCAGTGCGGTAATCAGCGACATCGTGGACATCGCCCGCAATTTACTATGCACGGCCCCCCGCCGGGTCCCTCCCCTGGCCTATCAACGCAACAGTATCCGAAAAATACCGGTGCTTCCCATGGAAGAGCTGATATCGAACTACTATTTTCGTTTTTCCGCCCTGGATCAGCCCGGCGTCCTGTCCAAAATATCCGGCATCCTGGGGGAATATAACATCAGCATCCATTATGTCCACCAGAAGGGGCGCAAGACCAATGGCGCGGTTCCGGTGGTCATGATCACCCACCGGGTAAAAGAGGCCGATGTCAAACAGGCCCTGGCTGAAATCCAGAACCTGAAAGTTGTCAGCAAAGAGCCGGTTCTCATTCGTATTGAAGATGCACACATGGAATAAAAAAACAGAAAGGAAAATGCCGTTGGATATGTACATTGTCTGCTCGGACATGGAAGGTGTGTTTACCCCCGAGATATGGATCAACTTTGCGGAAAAAACCGGCATCCAAGAACTTCGTTTGACCACCCGCGATATTTCCGACTATGACGTCCTGATGAAACAACGTCTGGCGATTCTGGCCGACAACAATCTGAAGCTCCAAGACATTCAGACGGTCATTGCCAGCATGGACCCACTTCCGGGCGCGCGCCGGTTTTTATCCTGGCTCCGCTCCCGGGTGCCGCTGATTGTCGTTTCCGATACCTATGTCGAATTTGCCGGGCCGTTGATGGAAAAACTTGACCAGCCGACGCTTTTTTGCAACAGCCTGACGGTTGCGGCTGACGGGTCGATTACCGACTATAACCTGCGCCAGCCCAACGGCAAGAAAAAAGTCGCCCTGGCACTCAAATCATTGAACTATCGGGTCATTGCCGTCGGTGATTCATATAATGACATTTCCATGCTCCAGGCTGCTGACCATGCCGTCTTATACCGCCCGCCGGACAGCGTCAGGGAGCAATACGATAAATTTCCGACGGCCTTTAACTACGATGAGCTGCAAAAAGAGCTGCTTAAAATCATGGGCACCTGAGCGGCTGAACCTGAAATCGAATTGCTGCAGGAAACAACGATGCTCCGCCACCGGACAACATACCGTGTCATCTATGGTGATACCGACAACATGGGCCAGGCCTATTATGGCAACTACTTTCGCTGGTTTGAAATCGGCCGCACCGAAATGTTCCGCTCGCTGGGACTTTCTTACAAGGCTGTTGAAGATCACGGGATC
>JAOZPY010000193.1 GCA_029932495.1 Desulfobacterales bacterium | reverse complement strand
GAATTTGAACTTTTTACAAAACCGTCTAAATTGGACTTTTTACGAGTTCATCAAAATTCCAAACGTTAAAAACCTCTTAAATCATAAATTACAAAAAATTACAAATAATTCTCAAATTTCAAGCTCCAAATCTCAAACAAACCCGCCTGCCGCGCAAGGCACGAGCGGGCAGGTCCCAAACTCCAAATTCCAAACCGGTTCAACGCGCAGCGCAGGCGCTTGCGCCGCGTGAGCGATTGTTTTTTTGTTTGGGATTTTGAATTTCGGTCATTGTTATTTGTTTGTTTTTTGGGATTTATTATTTGGAATTTCCACTAACTCAATTACTACGTGAACGGATACATTTGTTTTTTGGTCATTGAGATTTGGCGGTTGCCGTGTTTTTGTGTTCGGACTGCGGAAAGATCACGACTTGCGGTTTCCGACCGCCTTGATCCCCGCCAGCGAAAAGCGTGTGATATGATCGGCCAT
Source organism: Desulfobacterales bacterium (assembly GCA_029932495.1). GTDB lineage: Bacteria > Desulfobacterota > Desulfobacteria > Desulfobacterales > JAFDCJ01 > JAFDCJ01. The sequence continues at coordinate 5,322 of JAOZPY010000193.1, read as the reverse complement.
GCGTTTGATTAAAGCCGGGGAGAGGGATTGGCCCAGGAGGTACTCCAGATCACTTGGTCTAATGGTCAGAAGGGCACGGCACTGGTTGATGATGCTCATCTCGCAGAACAGGACCGTTTCATCAGTGGCTTTTGTTCCCATAATTTTGCGGATGATCTCTATCACGATCTGTCGCCGGGGCTCAATCAGCTCGTGCCAGATGTCATGTATCAAGCCGGTTGGGTTGGCCAATTCCATCAAGTACAGGCGGGTAAACTGGCCCTGATCGCTCTGCTCTGTAAAGTTTTGTATGAGAGAGTGTATGTAGATTTGCAGCTGCTCTTCCGGCGAAGTGATAGTGGAATCAGGTGGTTTGGGTCCGGCAAATTTTTTAAATGTTTCTTGCCACGCCTCGGTATACAGGGCGGCCTTATCGCCAAAATAATAATTGACGGCAGCTACGTTAGCGCCGGCCCGTTCACAGATGTCCGCCACCTTGGCAGCATGGTAGCCTTTTTCTGCGAAAACCTCACAGGCGGAATCTAATATTCTGCTGCGCGTTTTCTTGCCATCTTCTCTCTGAGCCATTATGGATACTCCTTTTTTTTGGCCGGTTTTTCAGACAGAATAATTAAATAGCGATTTAAAGTTTTCGCTTGACATAGCCGATAAACATCTATAATTTCCTTTTTTAAATAACTAATTAAAATGTTCATTTAAAATTGTCAAATATTTTTTTGTTGTACTTGAAATATTTCAAATCACCCGACGTGGAGTAATGGAAAAATGCAACATAAAAACAATTTGAATCCCCTCATGTTGAAGTCACCTGAAGTGCATCTCAGTAACAGGTATCGGTGGTTACGGCAAGCCGGAGCCTGCTTTCGTATGGTTTTCTCTGTTCTTTTTGCTCTGTTGCTAATGTGTGTTTTTCCTGTAGAGGCCCTATCCGGTCCTAAGGGGCCGGGAGAAGTGCCTCCGCCACTGGTAACGGTTGCCACAGTCACAGAACAGGATGTGAACCCGCCGGCCGAATATGTGGGCCATGTAGAAGCCGTTCAAACCGTTGACCTGCGGGCACGTATCGAGGGTTTTTTGGAACAGGTCAAGTTCAAAGAAGGAAGTGATGTGTGTGCCGGTGATTTGCTTTACGTTATCGAACAAACTGCCTACCAGGCCAAGGTTGACGCCGACATGGCCATTGTGACCCAGGCAACAGCGACCTTTACCAAAGCGCGCCAGTATCTGGAACGGGTCCGGACAGTTCGTTCCGGCGGGGTTTCCCAAGCAGACATTGACGATGCCGTGGCAGAGGAACTTCGGGCCAGAGGCGAGCTCGAACAGGCCAGGGCCAACCTTAAGCGGTCCCGCCTCGACCTGGGATACACCATGGTTCGGGCACCGATCACCGGACGCATCGGGCGCACGGCATATACCCGGGGCAACCTGGTAAATCCTGCTTCCGGACCTCTGGCCCGGATCGTTCAGATAGATCCCATCCGTGTGGTTTATTCCATCAGTGAAAACGATCTTGTCGCCATAAATATGGCTCTCAAAGACGCCTCAATTGGTAAAAAACACCCCATCCTGACACCACGAATTAAACTGCCGGGGGGTCAAGTTCTAAAAAATGCGGGTCAGATAGATTTCGTGGATAACACGGTGGACCCGGACACGGGAACCATTGCCGTGTGGGCTCTGTTTAAGAATCCGGACGCTACGTTGCTGCCGGGGCAATATGTTACCGTCCATGTTGCCCGAAACCAACCCAACCTCATGCCGGTGGTACCCCAATCGGCTGTTTTGGAAGATCATGACGGACGCTATGTACTGGTGGTGAACGATCAAAATCAAGTCGTCATGAAACGGGTCAAAACCGGACCTGTGGTTGGCATCAACTGGTCCATAAAATCCGGCCTTGCCGTAAATGAGAGGGTCATCGTCGAGGGCGTCCAGAAAGTCCGGCCCGGCCAGCAAGTGAAAACCGCTACCACCGACAAGCAACAAGGGAGGTGATGCATGTTTTCGCAAATTTTCATTGAACGTCCGCGCCTGGCCATGGTGGTATCCATTGTCCTCACTTTGGCCGGACTCATAGCAATGTTTAACATTCCCGTGGCCCAGTATCCCCAGATCACACCGCCGGAGATCCGGGTCACCGCCTCCTATCCAGGGGCCAATGCACAGGTGGTGGCCGACAATGTGGCGGCGCCCATTGAAAAAGAGGTCAACGGTGTGGAAAAAATGCTCTATATGGCCTCTTCCTGTTCCAATGACGGACAGTACACACTGGCCGTCACCTTTGCGGTGGGCACTGATCCAGACATCGATCAGGTCAATCTTCAAAACCGGGTGCAACTGGCCACCTCCAAATTGCCCCAGGCGGTGGTGGATCAGGGCATTGATGTGCGCAGACGATCCACCGACATATTGGGTGCGGTAGAATTTTTTTCTCCCAAAGGCTCCCGGGACAAACTTTTTTTGAGCAACTACGTCAGCCGAAATATAAAAGATGCCCTGGTGCGTATCGAAGGCGTCAGTGATGTCTTTATTTTTGGTGAGTTTGAATACAGCATGCGCATCTGGATGGACCCGGAGCGGCTCACTGCCCGGGGGCTGACCGCCGATGATGTGATTGCGGCCATCCGCCGGCAGAACATCCAGGCTGCCGTGGGATCCATTGGAACATCCCCCGCCGAAAGCGGCCAGCAGCTCCAGTACACTTTGCGAGCCAAAGGACGGCTTGATAATCCTGGAGACTTTGAGAACATAGTTGTGCGCAGCAATAATCAGGGGGGGCTGGTGCGGGTTCGTGACGTTGCCCGGGTGGAACTTGGTGCCAGGTCCTACCTTACCCGGTCGATTTTCAACGGCAAGGCTTCCCTGGCCATCGGTATTTACCGGTCTTCAGACGCCAACGCCCTGGACACCATGAAAGCCGTACGGGCCGAACTCAAGCACCTTGCCGAGCGGCAGCCCAGCGATGTGCAGTACAGTGTTATTTACGACACCACCAAATACGTTGCCGCGGCCATCCATGAAATTGAACTGACCCTGGTCATTACCTTCCTTCTGGTTCTGTTTGTGAACTACATCTTCCTCCAGGACTGGCGGGCGACCCTGGTACCCACGGTGACCATCCCGGTCTCGCTCATCGGCACTTTTGCTGTTTTGATTGCTCTGGGCTACAGTGCCAATACCCTTTCCCTGTTTGCCCTGATCATGGCCATCGGTCTGGTGGTGGACGACGCCATTGTGGTGGTGGAAAACGTTTACCGGGTCATGGATAAACGCAAACTCAGCGCCAAACCAGCAACCATCCACGCCATGGCCCAGGTCACCGGCCCGATCATCGCTACAACCCTGGTGCTTTTGGCCGTGTTCATACCGGTGGGGTTCATGCCCGGCATCACCGGTCAGCTCTACAAACAATTTGCCGTGACCATTTGCACGGCCGTAGTAATTTCGGCCATCAATGCCCTGACCCTGAGCCCGGCCCTGTGCGCCGTGTTGCTCAAAACTCCGAAAATTCCCAAGCACGGCCCCTTTGCCTGGTTTAACAGGACCCTCGATGCCTCACGTAAAGGGTATGTGGCAGGCGCCTCATTTTTGATCCGCCGACTGGCCGTTACAGGGTTGCTTTTTATTGGTATTATCGGCGCTGCCTGGTTTCTTTTCGGTCATAGTCCCACCAGTTTTCTGCCCCAGGAAGATCAGGGCGCTTTTTTTATTAACCTGCAACTGCCTGAAGGGGCATCTCTTGCTCGTAGCAACAAGGTTTTGGAACAGACCACCCGAGAGCTGCAAGACATTGATGGTGTGGAGAGTACCCTTGGTGTGAGCGGGTTCAGCCTGCTCAGCGGCACGGCCGAGAATGTGGGATTCGGTATTGTCGTGTTAAAACCATGGGACGAAAGAACTCGGTCTCATCAGCAACTTGGGGCCATTGTAGGGCAGGCTCAGGCGAAACTGGATGCTATCTCCTCAGCCAATATTTTTGCCTTTGCACCCCCTCCCATCATGGGTCTGGGAACCACCGGCGGATTTGATTTCCGGCTCCAGGGCCTTAAAGATCAACCTCCCCGGGAGATCGCCGCGGTAGTCCGGTCTCTGGTCATTGCCGCCAACCAGGACCCAACCCTGATGCGGGTCTTCTCCACTTATACCGCCAATACACCCCAGATTTTCGTGAACCTCGACCGCACTCGGGCCGAGACCATCAAGGTGCCGGTCAGCCGAGTGTTCGACACCTTGCATGCAAACCTCGGTTCAAGTTATGTCAACGACTTCAACCTTTACGGCCGGACCTATCAGGTCAAGGTTCAGGCCGAAACAAGGTATCGGGATACAGCAGATGACATCAGTCGATTGTATGTCCGCAGCAACGATGGTAAAATGGTGCCCATGAAAAGCCTGATCACGCTGTCCACGGTCCTGGCCCCCCAGATCGTTTACCGTTATAACCAATTCACCAGCGTGCAGATTAACGGAAATGCGGCCCCGGGCTATTCCTCGGGAGAAGCCATGGCTGCCATGGAACGTCTGGCGGCCAAAACCCTGCCGCCCGGTTATGCCTTTGACTGGTCGTCCATGTCATTTCAGGAACGAAAAGCCGGAGGCAAGGTTTCATTCTTGTTCGCTCTGGCCCTGCTTTTTGGTTACCTGTTTCTGGTGGGACAATACGAAAGCTGGAATATTCCCCTGTCCATCATTTTATCGATTCCGGTGGCCAGCCTGGGAGCACTTGCCGGTTTGTGGATCGCCAGGCTCAGTCTCAGTATTTATGCCCAGATTGGCCTGGTTCTGCTGGTGGGGTTGGCTGCAAAGAACGCCATTTTAATCGTGGAATTTGCCAAGGACCGCAGGGAGCAAGGATATTCCGTGGAGAAGGCTGCCATTGAAGGGGCCAAAATCCGTTTTCGTCCGGTGCTGATGACCGCCTTTACTTTTATCCTGGGTGTAGCGCCATTGGTTATTGCCAGCGGCGCCGGCGCCAACGCCCGCCGGGCCATCGGAACCACGGTCTTTTCCGGTATGCTGGCGGCGACAGCATTTGGAATCTTCCTGGTTCCGGCTCTCTACTATGCCTTTCAAACAGGCCGCGAAAAGGGCCATGCCTGGCGGACGCGTCGGCGGACGAAAGTAGAATCATAATGGTTAAAAACTTATAAACCGTTTAACAACAAATTGCACCCATTCACAACATATTTAAGTTAATGGAAATCACAAATCGCAAATAACAAACAAATGCTAATGATGCCCTAAAGTTGATACAAGAGGCAAATGAATTGAAAAAGATATTTTCATCAATACTGGAAAAATCAAAATAGTTTAGGTTATTGG
>JAOZPY010000192.1 GCA_029932495.1 Desulfobacterales bacterium | reverse complement strand
ATTTTCCCTTATAAAACCCTGCCATTACCACCTTGACAACGTTTCAACCGGTCTTATTATTCAGGTCGACCCGTACAAACTCAAACCACCAGGAGAATATGGGACCGAATGTCAAAAAAAAAGACCATCAAGATTAAAACCGATTCTGATTCTGAAATCGAAAAAATCAAAGACGAAACCGCTGAAACGGTCGCCAGCGATGGCCAGCTCCCCCAAAGTGAACCTTCAGGGGAAAGCAGGAAAAACGATGGTGACCTGGCGGCCCTTCTGGAAACCAAGGAGCAGGAGGCCCGGGAAACCTATGATCGTCTGTTGCGGGTTTCAGCGGAATTTGAAAATTATAAAAAGCGCACCGCCCGGGAAATGGAGGAATTCAGAAAATTTGCCAACCAGTCGCTGATCAAGGAGATACTTTCGGTGGTCGACAACCTGGAGTTGGCCTTAAGTTCCACCGGAGACAGCAAAAACGCTGATAAGGGGCTGCGTGAAGGGCTGGAAATGACCCACCGGGAAATTTTGCGGATCCTGGAAAAATTTCACGTCAAGCCCATTGATGCCAAGGGGCAACCGTTTGACCCTGCATTTCATGAAGCGGTCATGCAGGAGGAATCCACCGAGGTTGCTGACAATACGGTGATCAATGAACTGCAGCGGGGCTATCTGATCCATGACCGACTGCTCAGGCCGGCGATGGTCGTGGTGGCCAAGCCAGGCAAAAAAAAAGGGAGCCGATCCCGGCGGACAACATCTGAAGACAGCGATTAACAAACGTATATTCTGCTTGATAGAACCTTAAGGAGGGAAGAAACATGTCAAAGGTAATCGGAATTGATCTTGGCACCACGAACTCATGCGTAGCCGTCATGGAAGGTGGAGATGCCAAAGTGATCACCAACCCGGAAGGGGGCCGGACCACCCCCTCGGTCGTTGCCATTAATGAAAATGGAGAACGACTGGTCGGCCAAATTGCCAAGCGGCAGGCGATCACGAATCCTGAAAATACGGTATTCGGGGTTAAACGCCTGATCGGCCGCAAGTACGCCTCCAAGGAAGTCCAAGACGATAAGAAAATACTTCCTTATAAAATTGAACAGGCCAGCAATGGAGACCTGCGCATCAACATCCGGGGCAAGCAATACAGCCCGGCGGAGGTTTCTTCCTTCATACTGGCAAATATCAAGAAAACCGCCGAAGAATACCTGGGTGAGAAGGTGACCGATGCGGTGATCACCGTTCCGGCCTATTTCGATGACAGCCAGCGCCAGGCCACCAAAGACGCCGGCAAAATTGCGGGGCTCAATGTTTTGCGAATCATCAATGAGCCCACTGCCGCTTCGCTGGCCTATGGACTGGACAAGAAAAAGGAAGAAAAAATTGCTGTTTTCGATCTTGGTGGCGGCACCTTTGACATTTCGATTCTTGAAATCGGCGAAGGTGTTTTTGAGGTCAAGGCCACCAACGGCGATACCCACCTGGGCGGTGAAGACTTTGACCTGCGACTGATTGATTATCTGGCCGATGAATTTAAAAAAGATCAGGGCATTGACCTGAGAAGCGACAAAATGGCCCTGCAGCGGTTGAAGGAGGCCGCGGAAAAAGCCAAGATGGAGCTTTCCACCTCCATGGAAACCGATGTGAATCTTCCCTTCATCACCGCAGATGCCAGCGGTCCCAAGCATCTGGATATTAAAATCACCCGGGCCAAACTCGAAGCCCTGGTGGCTGATCTGCTCGACAAACTGGAACAACCTTGCAATACCGCGCTTAAAGACGCCGCCCTGTCACCCGGTGATATCAATGAGGTGATCCTGGTCGGCGGCATGACCCGTATGCCGGCGGTTCAGGAACGGGTTAAAAAGATCTTTAACAAGGAACCCCACAAAGGGGTTAATCCGGATGAAGTGGTCGCACTGGGGGCCGCAATCCAGGGCGGTGTTCTCAAAGGTGACGTTAAAGACGTGCTGCTGCTCGACGTGACCCCACTGTCGTTGGGAATCGAAACACTGGGAGGTGTAATGACCCGGCTGATTGAAAAAAACACCACCATCCCGACCAAAAAAAGCCAGATTTTTTCCACCGCTGCTGACAATCAGCCGGCGGTCTCCATCCACGTTTTGCAGGGCGAACGGGAAATGGCGGCCAACAATAAAACCCTGGGGCGTTTTGAACTGGTGGGCATCCCCCCGGCACCCCGGGGAATTCCCCAGATCGAGGTCACTTTTGACATCGATGCCAATGGAATTGTCAACGTCTCGGCCAAAGACCAGGCCACCGGCAAGGAGCAATCCATCCAGATCACCGCTTCTTCAGGGTTGTCCCAGGAAGAAATCGATAACCTGATAAAAGACGCGGAAATGCATGCTGAAGATGATAAGAAGAAAAAGGCACTGGTCGAGGCCCGCAATTCGGCCGACGCCCTGATTTATTCAACGGAAAAATCCATCAAGGACCTGGGAGACAAGGTTGACAGTGCCACCAAGAGCAAGGTTGAAGATGCCATCGCCGCACTGAAAAAGGCCATGGAATCCGATGATGCCGGTGAGATTACCCGGCTGTCCGAAGAGCTGACCAACGCTTCCCACAAACTGGCCGAGGCCATGTACCAGCAGGCGTCCAGCGCCGACCAGCAGGCAGCGGGCGAGGGAAACGGTTCTGCAGGGCAGGCTACGGGTGCCGCGCCCGAGGAAGATGTTGTCGATGCAGACTTCGAAGAAGTCAAAGAAGACGACAAAAAATAGCCTGTCTGATAGCTGCTTGCAGTCCAACGTCTAAATTTAAAACCCGCGGTGCCGGTACGGCCGCGGGTTTTTTTATCGGTCAGCCTCCCGAAGTCTGGGGAAAAGCGGCATTGGAATACAGGTACTCCATTTTTTCCTTGTGCTTGAGTTCTTCGTTGGCCATTTTAAGCAGCATGGCTTTGAGTTCGCCGTCACTGTGCATGCCGGCAAGCCCGGTGTAAAACTGGTGCGAACGGCCTTCCCGATGGGCCGCGATCAGGTATACATCCTGGCTGCGGGTGTCGGTATCGACTTCGGGCTCTTCGAGATATTCAGCGATTTTATAGTTCACCACATCGGCCATGCGCAAGGTATCCGTTCCGTGGTTGCCGTCCCGGTATTCAACGAGAAAATCCCGGTGCTTTTTTTCTTCTCCAGCGATAAACGCAAGGGTATCCTTGACGGACGGGTCCTGCACCTTATCGTGAATGTCCATGTAAAATTCGTAGGCCTCCTCTTCCCGTTGGATGGCCAGTTGAATTACGTCGGCTACTTTTTTGTCCATGGGCATGCCTCCTTTTCAAAAACAACTGTTTGATGTAAGGTAAGGCATCTTATAGATGTTGACAACCGTAAATTTTCAACCACGGCCGATTGTACCATGCTTGTCCACGACAAAACCTATCGTCTGCAGCCGGGTGCAGAGCGCAGCACTGGGCTCCTGCCCGGCCGACAGTGCACCTGGCGCGTCCGGATCATTGATCTGGATCAAGGCGAACCCGGGGTGCATCACCTGCTGCCGCTGATCCTGGTCGCCGAGCAGACGGGACCGGTCATCAGTCTGACCAGCTGCGCCGAAAGCATCGGGGAAAAAATCCGGCAGGACTTGGCCCTGGATATCAACCGGGTGCTGTGGATAGAGCAGGTGGCCGACCGGCCCGGGCAATGGCTGGTGGCCCGTTTCAAGCCCCGCCCCGTCGGTGCGCACATTTATTATGACATCAACTGGCGGCCGATCCGTGACAATGAATACAAAATCGTCCGTGCCTATCTGCCTGAACTGCCGAAAGCTGCCCACAGCTAAATTCTTAAAAAGGCATCTACAGCGGCAAAAGCCGTGGCGATCGCCAGACCCGATCCGCACTTTGCGCGAATCCAATCCTGATGGGCCAAAATGGAACCAGCGGCAAACAGCATTTCAAAGGCAGGCTGCTTGTTTTTGCCCAGGGGACGAAACAAATCATCGATCTGCAGACCGGTGCTGTTGATGGGATGCCCCCGGGGGTCCAGAAACTCTTTACGGTGCCAGCAGCGGCGGTCCGCAGGCTGATAAACCGGCAGGTTAAATAGGGTTTCGCGAATCCGTTGCCGGCCGGCATGCAGGCCGCCGCCGATAAACCGTCCCGTGGCCAGCACCACTCCCTTTGATTGAACCGTCTGCTCGACCTCCGCCCGGCCGATACCCAGCACAAAACCCCGGCCCTCTTTATGGGAAACATCAAAGACCTGCTCCTGCGAAAAAAGGGTCACCCCGATTGCCGGCAGGCTTCTTTCAAAGGCCTCCTTGAGGCGCAGCCCGGGAACCGAAGGGGGCATTCCGGGAATTTCAAACAGGCCGGCCCCGATACGTTCGGCTAAATCAGCGGCCACCTGCCGACTGTTGGAAATTCCCAGCATCGCCGGCAAGCCCACTGCTTTTGCACCGGCCAGCCGGGCTTTGATGGCCGTCGCCAGTTTGTGGCGATAGCGCGATGATTCCAGCGCACGGGCCATTCGCTCGGTATAAACTTCGCTGAAACCCTCCATTTCCGGAAACTCCAGGCAGGCCAGACGCAAATCCGGCCAGCGCCTCTTTTGCACCTGGGCGATCTGCCGGGCGCTGACGCCCTTCAACCCCCGGAAATCAATCAGCAGGCATGGATCTTTTTTCTTCAGCGCTTCGGCACCCGGCCACATGGTTTCCGGTACGGCATGGGTAAGCTTGACGGTTCCCATGGAAGTCAATATTTCGACATTGCGCCCGGCATGCCGGCGATAGGCCAGTCCGGCGCCTTCCATAAAATCCAGAAACTCTTTAATGCCAGCCTTGATAGCGCCGGTTTGAATGCGGGCATAGGGATGAGCGGGGCAGTCTTGCACCAGGGCACGGATGCCGGCCCAGGGGTCGCGCCACTTCTTTTTTTCAGCCACCGGATGGACTGCCAGCACATCCAGCAGACCGCTGGCAAAAATGATTTCAGCGCTGCGGCCCACCTGCACCACCTTCAGACCCCGACTGGCTGCAAAAAGGGCTGCAGCCGAGCCGGCCATCCCGGTGCCGATCACGGTCAGATCGCATTTTAAAACTCGCATGGCAGACATTTACAGCTCCAGCCCGAAAAGACCGCAATGCACGGCCTCCTGCAGCTCTTCCTGGATGACGGCGGCATCCCAGAGCATGGGGCGCATCCCCCGCCACCGAGTGCTTAAAAAGGCCTTCAAATCCTTCAGGCCCTGATCGGACTTCAGATGGCCCCGGTCATACATGTAGCCGGTGACCCGGATGCCGCAAAAAGCCCCCTGGCAGGTCCCTTTGCCGATGCGGCTGCGCCGTCCGATGGCGTAAAGATCCGGTTCGGCCTCTTGACTGCGCAGCGAATCGACAATGACATCCACCGCACTCGTGGGAACCATTTCGCACTCGCACAGCAGCAGGTCGCTGTCCCGTCCCTGTTCCAGCCACAGCCTGGGGGCGAGCCCGGCGACTGTCCAGCGGCAGTCCTGCCTGGCCGGCAGGGGGCGGGTCCGGGTCAGGCAGGCGGCCTGGATCCCCAGACGGTGGCAGACAAAATCTGCGACCTGCTCGGCCATTTTGCGGTAGGTGGTCAGTTTGCCCCCCACTATGGAGACAAAGTTTTCCACCCCTTCCGGGGCATGATCCAGGACGGCAAACCCCCGGCTCAGAGCCCGCCCGTCATCAAGGGACTTGGAACCCAGCAGGGGTCGCACACCGGCGTAAGCACGGATATAACGGGTGGTTTTCAGCGCCGGCACCATGGCGGCGGCCGTGTCGATGAGGTAGTCGATTTCATTGATGGTCG
>JAOZPY010000191.1 GCA_029932495.1 Desulfobacterales bacterium | reverse complement strand
CTTTATCGAGTGAAAACATATTGGTTATGGCCACCGGACCTCTAACTGGAACCGGTGCGCCCACCGGCTCGCGTTATATGGTGATGACAAAGTCACCGTTGACCGGCGCAATCACCTGCTCCAACTCAGGAGGCTATTTCCCCAGAGAGCTGAAGAGAAGCGGCTTTGATGGGATAGTGTTTATGGGACGGGCAGAATCACCGATGTACTTGTGGATTGAGCAGGGAAAAGCCGAACTCCGTGAAGCTAGCCACCTTTGGGGTAAGAATACCCACGATACAACAGACTTGCTTCTTCAGGAGACTGATACGAAGGCCAGAATTGCCTGCATCGGCCCTGCTGGAGAAAGACGGGTATTATTTGCATCCATTATGAATGACCGGGATCGTGCTGCCGGGCGGTCAGGTGTCGGTGCCGTGATGGGGAGCAAGAATCTGAAGGCGGTCGTTGTGCGCGGCAAGGGCAAAATTTCTCTGGCCGATAAAATTGGCTTTAAGACGCTTAACAAGCAAATCCTGGATCGATTCAAAAAAGAAGTAAGGGAAACTCCATTAGGTTTAACAATTAACGGGACGGCAGGAGTAGTGGCGGCTACCCAAAACTTTGGTGTTTTGCCGACCAAGAATTGGCAGCAGGGCACCTTTGAGGGATGGGAGAACATCCAGGGCGAGCGACTGACGGAGAATTTTCTGGTCAAGAATTCGGCCTGCTATGGCTGCCCAATCGGTTGTGGTCGGAAAACAAAGGTCAGCAATCAGGAATTCGCAGGCGAGGGAGAAGGTCCCGAATATGAGACCATCTATGCCATGGGCTCCAACTGCATGATTGATAACCTGGCAGCAATTACCAAAGCCAACTACCTCTGCAATGAACTTGGAATGGATACTATTAGCATGGGAGCTACCATCGCCTGCGCAATGGAATTGGTTGACCGCGGCTTCCTTCCCGAAGACGAAATTGGACGATCTTTGAAATGGGGTGATGCCGAAGCGCTGGTAGAACTAACACGTATGACCGGATATCGCGAAGGCTTTGGTGACAAGTTGGCTGAAGGTAGTTATCGTCTGGCAAGTCGGTACGGACATTCCGAGCTTGCCATTGTCTCTAAGAAACAGGAATTTCCAGGATATGAGCCCCGTGGCGCTCAGGCCATGGGATTGGCATATGCCACCTCGCCGATCGGAGGTTCCCACATGCGCGGCGATCCGGCTTACTTCGAGCTATTTGGAATACCGAAACCTGTGGATCCTCATGAGTGGAAAGGAAAGGCAAAACTAACTAAATCTTTTCAAGACCTTTCAGCTATCATTGATTCAGTTGGCCTTTGCATCTTTTTTGCTGTACGAAATTTGACCGAAAAAAGTCTTGATGTACCACCAACGGGTATTATGGAATATCTAAATGCCGCCACTGGCGCTGATTACACCCTCGATGAACTGTTGCGGGCCGGCGAGCGCATTATTACTGCTGAGCGGCTTTTTCTAAACAAAGCAGGTTTTTCCCGCAAGGATGATACCTTACCCAAACGGCTCACTGACGAGCCAATGCCTACTGGTCCGGCGAAAGGCATGGTCTGTCATCTGGCAGAAATGCTAGATGAATACTACCAGGAACAAAACTGGACATCTGACGGCATTCCCAAACAGGCGCGACTGAAGGAACTTGGCCTCAGCTGATCGGCTTCATCTCATAGAGGTCGATGGGAAGTTTATCAGTGAGATGAAAGACTGGGACCATGGTGAAACAAACCTATTTCAGTGCAAAAATCATATCAGACACAGAAAATATTTTCTCGGAGGTTTTAATTCATGGGAATAAGTCTCATGGAAGGCAACGAAGCCATCGGTCGGGGAGCTGCAGCCGCAGGGTGCAATTTTTTTGCAGGCTACCCCATCACACCTGCCACAACCATATACAATACCATGCTCAAGCTATTGCCACCCAAGGGCGGCATTTGTCTGCAGGGTGAAGATGAGATCGCATCCATCGGTTTTTGCCTCGGGGCGGCCATGGCCGGGATGAAGTGCATGACGGCGACTTCAGGTCCCGGCATCAGCCTGTACAGCGAACAGATCTCGTTTGCCATCGGCAGCGAGATCCCCATCGTCATCATCGATGTCCAGCGTCTGGGACCATCCACCGGGTCCGCAACCAGAGGGGCCGATGGAGATATTCAATTCCTGCGATGGGGTAACAGCGGTGGATTACCGGTAATCGTACTGGCTCCGGTGAATGTAAAGGACTGCTATGTGCTTACCGTGCAGGCATTTAACCTAGCCGAGAAGTACCGGTGCCCGGTTTTCGTGGCTGCGAACAAGGAAATCTCCATGACCCGGGAGACCGTGGATTTGGAAGCATTGGATCTGCCACCGGTTGCGGAACGTAAAGTGGCTGACGCGGATGCGTCTTTCTTGCCTTTTGCCGTAAAGGACGGCCAGTTGGTTCCCGATTTTCTTGCCATCGGCACTACCATTTTGGTTCGACAGACCTCATCGACGCATGGACCCGACGGCTATATCACCACCGATCCTGAACAAATTGAGAAGGTGCAGGAACGGCTCGACGCTAAAATCAAGACGAACATTTCCAAATTCACATTCCATGATGAATACGTGGTGCCTGGCGCCGATACATTAGTGATAGCATATGGAGTGACGGCCCGAGCAGCTAAAGTGGCTGTGAAGAAACTGCACCAAAGCGACCAATCAGCCTCATTGTTGGTCCTGAAGACGCTGTGGCCCGTCCCCGAAGCATTGATTCGTGAAAAAGCAGCTCCTTACAAACGCGTGGTCATAGCCGAGATGAATCTCGGACAGTATGTCAGGGAACTCCAGCAGGTGTTGACGGGCAAAGAAATCGTTTTTTTGGGGCAGATGAACGGGGAGATGATCAAACCCGGCCAGATCATGGAGGTGATTCAAAATGGATAGTCTCTTAAACAGCAATCGACCTCCTGTTTTTTGTCCGGGTTGTTCCCACGATCGTGTCCTTCATGCGCTGGACCAGGCTTTGATCGAGATGGGATTTGCCGGCAAAGACGTGGCCATCGTCACTGATATCGGATGTTCCGGTCTCTTCGATACGTTTTTCAATACTCATGCTTTGCATGGCCTGCATGGCAGGGCCCTTACGTATGCCACGGGAATCAAGATGGCCCGACCAGAACTTAAGGTGATCGTTACCATGGGCGACGGCGGGCTGGGTATCGGCGGAGCCCATGTATTGAGCACCTGCCGGCGCAATATCGATTTGACTCTGCTGGTTTTAAACAACTTTAACTATGGCATGACCGGCGGGCAGTGTTCATCCACCACACCCCATGATGCGGTGGTCGCTTCCGGCTTCCTGAACAAACTGGAAAAACCGGTTGATATCTGCCAAGTGGCCGGCGCTGCCGGAGCGCCAATGGTGTCGCGAGTATCTACCTACCAGAAGGATTTTGTCGCAAAGCTCAAAGAGGCCATCACATACGATGGGTTTTCGCTGCTGGATATCTGGGGTATCTGTCCCGGTCGCTACACCCGGCGCAATAAATTGACACCAAAAAGCATCAAGGCAAACCTGGCGCAGTTACCCGAACTGACTGATTTCACGTCCAAAAACGCGAGGATGGAATACGGGAAGGCTTACCGTCGGGAGGCCGCAAGGCAGAAAGTCCCATCAGATCCAGTTCCCATTGCAGTAACATGTGCAGCACCTCAATCCGGCCGCAGGGAAGTGATTATCCTGGGAGGCGCGGGCCAGCGCATTATTACTGCAGGAGAACTGGTGTGTCTGGCAGGTGCATCGGCAGGCTGTCACGCCACCCAGAAAAACGATTATCCGATTACGGTCATGCGGGGCCATTCGGTCAGCGAAATTATTCTTTCCGATGAGGAGATTGAATATACGGGGATCGAAAACCCTGCGGTCGTCATTGCCCTGGCTCCAGAAGGTGTGAAACGCCGCATGAAAATGCTTGAACATCTTTCACCTGAAGCGTTGGTCATTAAAGCAGCAGGCATTGAGTTGTCGCCATGTCAGGCAGCCGTCACCGAAATAGATTTTAGAGCCAGGAAGATCAAGTCCCCGGACTGGGCATTGGCCGCTCTGGCGGTTCTGGCCCAGCAAAAAAAGATATTGACTATGGATATGCTCAAGGCAGCGCTAAATTTGCGATTCAAGAAAGCGATATATGAGACAGCGCTCGCCGTAATTGAAAAGGTATTCGTTTGATTCAAATATGTTCTTGGGCAGTAAGAATACAGTGATTGCGGGAGCGTTGGGAAATGGAAAGAATTCTGTCTGAAAGAGCACAAATCATAAAGCCTTCCATCACACTCGCCATTTCAGCCAAAGCAAAAAAAATGAGGGCGGAAGGGATTGATGTGTTGAATTTTTCCGCCGGTGAGCCGGACTTTGACACCCCGGACAGCATCAAACAAGCGGCGGTCACTGCCATTGAAGAAGGGTTCACCAAATATACTGCAGCAGGCGGTATCTCGGAGGTCAAAGCGGCAATTATAGAAAAATACCATGCCGAACAGAACTTGTCATACAACCCGGAACAGGTTTTGGTATCGAATGGTGGGAAACATGCCCTGCACAATATCTTTCAAGCGGTTTTGGATCCCGGTGATGAGGTGGTAATTCCCAGCCCGTATTGGCTTTCCTACCCGGACATGGTGAAACTATCCGGGGGTGTTCCGCTTATCCTGAACACGCGCCTTGAAGACAACTATAAAATCTCGCCAGACGCATTGGCCGGAGCCATTACTTCGAAGACGAAACTTCTCATCTTGAACTCTCCCTCTAATCCGACAGGTGCCGTCTACACGGCTAGAGAACTGACTGCTCTGGCCGGAGTGGTTGAGGCAGCCGGTATTCTGGTGGTCTCGGATGATGTCTACGAGAAATTTGTCTACGACGGGAAGTCCTTCGTCAACCTCCTGATGGTTGCACCACACATAACCGAGAGCGTGATCATCATTAACAGCGCATCCAAGACTTATTCGATGCCCGGCTGGCGGATCGGGTACGCCTTGGGTCCGGAAGCAGTCATCCGGGCGGCCACGAGAATCCAGGGCCAGGCCACTTCGTGTGCAGGATCCATCTCCCAGAAAGCCCTTGCTCATGCCTTGAAGACCGATGCTAACTTGATTGAGTCATTCCGACAATCCTTTGAAAAACGACGCGACCTGATGTTCGAGGGGTTAACGGCAATCGATGGCATCAGGACCTTCAAGCCAACGGGCGCCTTTTACCTGTTTGCCGATGTCAGCCGGCTGTATGAAAAGGTGGACGGCGTTACCGACTCGGTGGGTTTTTGTGACTACCTGCTTGAAAAATGGCGAATCGCCTCCATCCCCGGCCAGGCTTTTGGAGAAGATCGCTGCATTCGTTTTTCCTTCGTGGCGGACGAGACAACCATCCGCGAAGGGCTCTTGCGACTTTCGCAGATATTGATATTATAACACGCGAACGTTGGACCTGAGGTGATAATTTTGGGTTTTACACTTTTCAACGAGCTGGAAATGTTAAAAAGGGCCGTCCGCGATTTTGCCAACAAGAAAATAGAATTTGCTAATTTTTTGAAATGACGTTTTAGTCGGATGAACCGAGAAAACATACCTTATCGGTACTTGAAGGATGCCGGAAATCGTAAGGCAATTTTGTTAGATAAGGGAGGATATATATGTCGAATATCATGGAATTGATTACATCGCGTGATCCTATGGAGAAGGAATTTCATCAGGCCGTGGAAGAGGTTCTCGAAACGGTGAAACCGGTGCTGGACAGGAATCCGCATTATCGGAAGCTGGCCATCCTTGAGCGTATTACGGAACC